>CAZXTX010000038.1:6523-14136 GCA_964643695.1 uncultured Mariniphaga sp.
GGTGTCCCCGGAACATCATGCGGCGGCGTACAATCAAGATATTTAATTCCGTTTTTAACAACAAGCAGATGCCGGTATGAAACTCCCGGATAAAATTTAATTTCATCACTGCCCAGCTTTTCATTCAGAAATTGTATCAGCACTGCCGCTTCCTCACTTGAAATATGCCCGGCAGAATGATTTTTCAATTTACCATTTTCAATTGTAAGAAGGTTACAGCGAAGTGCCAGATCACCGGGGCGGATTTTAACTCCCATGCTGGCAGCTTCAAGCACACCACGCCCTTCGTAAACCTTTTCCACATCATAGCCCAAAACAGCCATATTTGCAATTTCGCTACCCGGCATCATTGTATCAGGAACTGTAATTAATCGCCCATTCTGTCCGTTTTTTGCAAGCCAGTCGATATGTGGTTTTTCTGCCATCTGCAACGGAGTTTTGCCACCGAAATCTGCCAGCGGCTCATCAGCCATTCCGTCGCCAAGTATTATAATATGCTTCATTAAATTCCGGTTTAAATATTTGACACCCTGATTAAATCTGCAAAAACCCCGGCTGCAGTTACCGAGGCACCTGCACCATAACCTTTTATAAGCATCGGAAATTCGTGATACCGTTCGGTTGTGTACATAACCAGATTGTTGCTTCCTTCCAAATCATAAAACGGATGCCGTTCATCAACTTCCTGAAGTCCGACATGTGCACTGCCTTTTTCATAACGCGCAACAAACCGCCACTTTTTATTTTCCTTCACAAGCCTTTTACGGTTTTGCTCAAACTCATCATCCATACGTGAAATATTCTTCCAGAAATCATCCAGAGTACCTTCAAAAAATTCGGCAGGAATAAAAGGCTCTGCAACAACATCTTCCATTTCCAGAGGATAGCCTGATTCACGTGCAAGAATCAGAATTTTTCGTGCCACGTCAACACCACTCAGGTCAATGCGCGGATCGGGTTCGGAATAGCCCTGCTCTTTGGCAAGCCTGATGGTTTCACTCAACGGTATTTCTTCAGAAATTGTATTGAAAATAAAATTGAGAGTACCCGAAAGAACTGCTTCAATCTTTAAAATTTTGTCGCCCGAATTAACCAGATCGTTAAGAGTATTTATAATTGGCAGACCGGCACCAACATTGGTTTCAAACAAAAACTTTACACCTTTTTGCTTGGCAATATTTTTAAGTGCCATGTAATTTTCATATGCCGAAGATGCAGCAACTTTATTTGCTGTAACAACTGAAATGTTTGAACTGAGAATTTCCCTGTAATATTTTGAAACTTCATCTGATGCGGTACAATCGACAAACACTGAGTTATAAATATTCAAAGCTTTCATTTCATCAACATACTTTCTGAGATTTGATTTCATCTCAGATTTTGAAAGCTCTTCCCTATAATTTGCCATGTTTATTCCTTCACGCTGAAAGACCATTTTTTTGCTGTTTGCCAGTCCCGTAATCTTTATTTTCAGGTGTTCCTCATCAAGCAGTTTTTTGTACTGTTTTTCAATCTGATCAAGAAGGCTGCCCCCCACAGTACCGACACCCATAAGAAAAACGTTCAATTCAATGTTTTCAGACAGGAAAAACGATTCGTGAACCACATTCAGGGTTTTTCGCAGTTCGGAAGTTTTTACAACCCACGAAATATTAAGTTCCGAAGCTCCCTGCGCAATTGCAATTATGTTAATACCGTTTTTGCCGATTGTTGAAAAGAGTTTTCCGGCAACTCCGGTGGCATGCTTCATATTCTCACCCACAATTGCAACAATCGACAATTCACTTTCAATATCAATTTTACTAATCTGCCCCGAAATAATCTCCTTTTCAAACTCACTGCGAATTGCAGTTTCGGCAGCTTCAGCATCCGGATCGTCAATAGCCACGCTGATTGAATTTTCGGAAGATGCCTGTGAAATAAGAACTACATTTATCTCCGCACCGGCAAGAGCAGTAAAAAGCCTCATGGAAATACCGGTAACCCCCACCATGCCAATCCCCTGAAGAGTGACAAGCGAAATTCCGGAGATGGATGAAATTCCCCTGATCGGCGTATCCTTTGCTGTTTTGATACTGCTCAAAATCAAAGTGCCGTCATTTTCGGGTTTAAATGTATTTTTAATGTGAACGGGAATTCCTTTTTGATAAACCGGTAAAATAGTTGGCGGATAAATAACCTTTGCGCCAAAATGCGAAAGCTCCATTGCTTCCGAATAGGTGAGTTCGGGTATTGTATATGCCTTACTGATTACACGCGGGTCGGCAGTCATAAAACCGTCAACATCGGTCCAAATTTCCAGTGAATCTGCCCCTAATGCAGCGGCAATAATAGCAGCCGTATAGTCTGAACCGCCGCGCCCCAGTGTTGTAAATTCACCTTTGGCATTTTTTGCAATAAATCCGGGCATAACCACAATACCTTCAAAACCGGCAAACTCATTCCTGAAATTATTATTGGTAACATTAAAATTAACACGTGCCTTTCCAAAGTTACTGTCGGTTTGAATCAAATCCGACGAATCCTTCAAAATTGCCCCGGGAATATAATGTGCTATAATATGTGATGAAATACGTTCGCCTATTCCGGCAATCCTGTCAAGTGTTTTAAAGGTAAGTTCCCCGACAAGGGTAATTCCGGTGAGTATCTGTTCCAGTTCATCCAGAAGTTCTTCCGCAATATATATCATTGGCCCGCTGCCGTTAAAAAGCTCGGCAACAATCTGCTTATGCTTTTCATTTATCTCTTTTAAAATGGGAAGATATCCGCTGCTGCCGGTTGAAGCAGTTTTTGCAGCTTTTAAAATAAGTTCAGTTACTCCGCCAAGGGCGGAAACCACAACAACCACATCATCATTCTGCTGCAAAACAATATCTTTAACCTTATTGATATTTTCTGCCGAGCTAACTGATGAACCGCCAAATTTTAAAACCTTCATTTTCAATATACCTGTTTATAAAAAACGGATGAAACGACGGAATCGAGTCATCCGGTTAAAAAATATCTTTATGAAATATTAATTTTATTCTGTTGTTTTTCCTGAAATTGCTTCCAGAATTTTTGTTTCAAGTTCCTGCGCCAGTTCAGGATTATCGATAATCAGATTACGGACAGTTTCGCGTCCCTGCCCCAGTCTGGTTTCGCCGTAGCTGAACCACGAACCGCTTTTTTTGATGATATTATACTGTACTCCCAGATCAATAATTTCACCCGATTTTGAAATTCCCTCACCATAAAGTATATCAAACTCTGCCTTTCTGAAAGGAGGAGCAACCTTGTTTTTTACCACCCTCACACGAACATTGTTGCCGGACACTTCATCCCCGTCTTTAATCTGGCCTATTCTGCGAATATCAAGGCGCACCGATGAATAAAACTTCAGGGCATTTCCGCCGGTTGTGGTTTCAGGGTTACCAAACATAACACCTATTTTTTCGCGAAGCTGATTTATAAAAATACAGCAGGTTTTTGTCTTGCTTATATTACCGGTAAGTTTCCGTAAAGCCTGTGACATCAGTCTTGCCTGAAGCCCCATTTTTGAATCCCCCATTTCGCCCTCCAGTTCGGCCTTGGGTGTAAGTGCCGCCACCGAGTCAATAACCACAATATCCACAGCTCCTGAACGAACGAGGTTATCAACAATTTCCAGAGCCTGTTCACCGCTGTCGGGTTGCGAAATAAGCAGTTCGTCAATATCAACACCGAGTTTTTGAGCATAATAGGGATCAAATGCGTGTTCGGCATCAACCATTGCGGCAATGCCTCCAGCTTTTTGCGCTTCGGCAATTGCATGAATGGCAAGCGTGGTTTTTCCGGAAGATTCGGGTCCAAAAATTTCAATTACCCGTCCCCGCGGATAACCACCCACTCCAAGGGCCACATCAAGTGCCAGAGAACCGGATGAGATTGCGGGAACATCTTCCTCAACACGGTCACCCAGACGCATTATTGAACCTTTACCGTAACTTTTTTCAATTTTATCCAAAGTGAGCTGAAGAGCTTTCAGTTTTTCTTTGTTCATCTGATTTTTTTCTTCTTTCGTCATGTTCAGAACAGTTTATAAATTTAAACTTTTAAAAATTTGATTTGTGTGATCTTTGGTTTTTACCTTATCAAAAACTTCGGTAATAACTCCGCTTTCGTCAATTACAAAAGTAGTTCTAAAAACACCCATATATTTTCGTCCGTACATACTTTTTTCACCCCAGACACCATATGTATTTAAAATTTCTTTTTCAGTATCGGCAATTAAGTCAAACTTCAGTCCGAACTTTTCCCTGAATTTCTGATGTGACTCAACATTGTCGGGACTTACACCAACAACTTCAAACCCTTTTTCGAGCCACAAATTATAATTGTCATTTAAATTGCATGCCTGAGAAGTACATCCGGGTGTATTATCTTTCGGATAAAAATAAAGTATCAGCTTTTTATTCAGGAAATTGCTCAGTTCAATTGTCTTTCCGTCCTGATTAACTCCCGAAAAATATGGAGCTTTATCGCCTGCTTTTAATTTTGTCATCGTTATTTTTTTGTTGAGTTACAAATATACGTTATTTAATGAAAAATTTCAGGCAACTTATAAACAGTTACACATTGTTTAATATCAACTTTTATGAACCTTAGCACATTTTTTTGTAATTTTACGTTGCAGTAAAAAAACACAACAGATACATGCAAAGAAATCTAAACATGATACGAATTATTTTTTGTCTGTTTACTCTGTTAATATTCAGCCAAAATATTTTTGCCTCATCTCAGGATGTTTCGGCAGTTAAGGCTATGAAACTTTTTGATGCGGGTAATTATCAGGAAGCAGAAAAAATATTTAAGATTTTACTTGACGAAGAACCTCAGAATCCGATGCTGAATTACTACTGGGGTGCTTCCAGAACCGAAAACGGCCATTTTACCAAAAATGAACTGAACAGTCTTCTGCTTGCAGGTAAACATGCAGTTATTGACCGGCTTCAGTATTATTTAGGAATTCAGTATCATGCACAAAACAACTGGGAACAGGCCATTAAATATTACAATCAGTTCAGACAAAGTGTTCCCGAAACTGAACAGAACAATCTGAACCTCTCAGAAAAAATACAGCAATGTTATAATCAGCAAAACCCCTATTCTGAAATGGCAGCTTATCAGGCGGAGGCAAAGGCGGAGGCAAAGGTTGAGGAAACAGAAGAGAATAAAGAATATGTGGAAGCAGGAAAAAAAGTAGCGGAAGATGATTATATTATATATGAACAGGAGCCGGCTGATAATAAAGAAGATATTTTACAGGAAGATATCTCAGATGAAATATCTGAGGCTACCGAAGAATTTGATTCTTCACGAAAGGCACTGCCTGACCTGCCGGGTGTGAAAACAACACAGGAGCTGCCTGACGGTGAACAAATAGAATTTCAAGTTAATAATCAGGTCACATATCTGTTCGACTCACAATTTCAGACATCCGAAGGAAAAGTTTTATTCAAAGAAGGGAAAAACCTGCAAACAAAACTCGAAAGAATACTTAATGAAACCAACAGTTTAAGAAACAATTACAGAAATACTTCAAATCCTGAATTAAAAACTGAGCTGGGTGAAAAAATAATTAAACTCGAAAATGAATCATACAGTCTGCAGGATGAAGCAAATCTGAAATTTTCTGATGCCCGTAACCACGAGAACCGGTTCTGGAGCGAAGCAGGTTCAGTTGCAGTTTATAATTTTCAGACAGAACAGCAGAAAATCAGGTCAGTTTTAAACAACAGTAGTGCTGATAATAACGAAACACAAATTTTTGAAGAACCGGATCCTGTTCCAAACCTGATACCTGAAGATTCTCAATTTTTTGATTCACAAGCTGCAACCCGCCCAGCCGACCAATTGGTTTATAAAATTCAGATTGGGGCGTACAGCAAAGCGGTTCCGGCATACAGACAAAGACTTTACAACAAGCTTTCACTTTTAAGAAAAATTGAAAACTACACCGATGAAAAAGGTGTTGTGATATACACGACAGGAAACCTTGGCAATCTGGAAGATGCGGAAAAAATGCTCAGTCAGGTAAAACAGGAAGGAATAGATGATGCCCGGGTTGTACCTTATTTTAACGGAAAAAGAATAACTTTGGAGCAGGCAAAGAAAATTGAAGCAGGCGATGACATCAAAAAAGATTGAACCGGAAAAAGAAGCCAACAGAAAAAAAGAGTTTAATAACGATTTTCTGCTGATTCTTCATAATGACGATATTCACAGCTTTGACTATGTTACTGAAGCACTGATAGATATTTGCAACCACAATTACGAACAGGCTGTTCAGTGCACACTGATTACTCACTATAAAGGCTCCTGCGATATTTACAGAGGTGAATCCGCTATTATGAAAAAAATGAAAGAAGAATTTTACAAGAAGAAACTTAAAGTAACAATAGAAACTGCTTTATGACAACATTTACAATTTTAATACTCATTTTTTTAGGATTGCTGTTGCTGCTGATAGAATTCTCAGTTTTACCGGGCGTAACCATTGCTGGCATTGTAGGTTTTATTCTGCTCGGATTAAGTGTTTATATTGCATTTTCCGAGTATGGTACAATCATAGGAATTATTACCCTGGCGTTTGTTCTGATTGCCTCACCGATGCTTATCTTTTATTTTTTCAAATCGAAAGCAGGAAAAAAAATGGTGCTCGATTCTGCCATCGACAGTAAAGTGGAAACCGTTGACGATGAAAAAATACACGTTGGTGATACCGGCATTACAATTGGCAGGCTGGCCCCGACAGGAAAGGTAAAAGTAAGCGGAGAAGTAGTGGAGGCACAGTCAACAGGCGGTTTTATCGACCACAATACAGAAATCAAAGTTTTAAAAATATTATCAAATAAAATTATTGTAGAACCCGTTAAAAAGTAACAAAATGATTGAAACTGTAGGTACCTGGGGAATCATAATCAGTGTAATAGTACTGCTGTTTATAGTTCTGTATTTTATTCCAATCGGGCTGTGGTTTTCAGCCCTTGTTTCCGGTGTAAGAATTTCTCTTCTGCAGCTTTTTCTGATGCGGTTCAGAAAAGTACCACCGGGAGTTATCGTACGTGCCCTGATTGAAGGCACAAAAGCCGGAGTTCCGCTTAACAGGAATGATCTTGAAGCGCATTACCTTGCCGGCGGCCATGTGGCAAACGTGGTGCATGCACTTGTATCCGCATCAAAGGCAAACATCGATTTAAGCTTTAAAATGGCTACTGCCATTGACCTTGCCGGACGTGATGTATTTGAAGCGGTGCAGATGTCTGTAAACCCAAAAGTAATTAACACCCCGCCTGTAACGGCAGTTGCAAAAGACGGTATTCAGCTGATTGCCAAAGCAAGGGTTACTGTTCGTGCAAGTATTAAACAGCTTGTGGGAGGAGCAGGTGAAGACACTGTTCTTGCCAGGGTTGGTGAAGGAATTGTTTCATCAATCGGTTCGTCACACTCACATAAAACGGTACTCGAAAATCCTGATTTTATTTCACGTGTTGTTCTTGAAAAAGGACTTGATGCAGGAACCGCTTTTGAAATTCTTTCTATTGACATTGCTGACATTGACATCGGCAGAAACATTGGTGCCGGACTGCAAA
>CAZXTX010000039.1:0-12251 GCA_964643695.1 uncultured Mariniphaga sp.
TCTGATTTTTCCCAAATAGAGATTTCTGATTTTTGTAAGATAGGCAGCATCAATTTTATTTGAATAGATGCGCACAAATTCCACAAGCTTCCCTTTTCTGAAAAAAGAACCCGAAGCAGCATCAAACTCATGGCCGGTCCAGTTATACTTTACATCCATGGTAACTTTAATAAAAGCCGAAGGTTTCAGATAAACTGGAATTTCCACATAACCAAATTCATCATCTTTTGCTTCTATATAAATACCGCTGCCCAGCTGCACAAGTTCCATAAATTTCACGATTTTCACCTCTGCCTCAAATCTTCCTTTCAGCTTTTTATTCATTAAAAACTTAATTCCCTGTGCCTGATATGCCTCCTGAATTTTTTCCACCAAATCAATTTCAGAGAGATGCCTCAGCCTGATAACATTTAAAAAGTGAGAACCAATGTGCATATATCCTTTTCCCGAATCAAAATTCCAGTTATATTCCTTCTCAATATTCTGAGTTGCCCTGAGCACCTCTTCAAGAGGATACTGTCTGTCGAGTACCATATAAATATAAACCGGTTCAGGATGTGTCGGCGTTTCGTGGTAATACCCGGGAAACTGGTTAAGTGCCACAAAAACCAGACTGTTCGGTAAAACTTTATCTTCTACGGTAACAATTGTCACCTGTTTGGTAAGGTTCGAGAAAACCTCTGTTTTTTTATTCTCTTTCATAATAGTGGTATATTTGGCTTCATTTTTATTTAAACGAATGTCAAAGAAAGTAGTTCACTTTAAAAGCATTGGAAAGGTAACTTTTTTTCCCAACAGAAAATCAAAAAGTATAAAAATAAGTGTAAAACCCGACAAATCCGTGCTTGTTTCATTTCCGTATTTTGTTTCACAAAAAAAGGCAGCTGATTTTTTACTTCAGCATGAAGAACTGATAGAGCAGCATCAGAAGAAAACCGAAACAAATAAAAGTCCGCTTGAAGAGGGATTTTTAACAAAAACAAAAATGTACACGGTTGTGCTTCAAAAAGGCTCAAAAACGGGTATTAAAGATATTAAAGACGAAAAGATTACCATTTTTGCAGAAAATTTCGATTCTGAAGAAACCCGTAATATCGTTGAAGGAATTATGACAGAAATTTACCGTTTTGAAGCTCAACAAATATTGCCGCAACGGCTTGAAAAGCTGGCGCAAAAACACGGATTCAGATACAATAAGGTAACCGTCAGAAACAACAAAACCAACTGGGGAAGCTGCTCATCAAAAAACAACATAAGCCTTAACCTGCAAATGATGAAACTGACAGATGAGCTGATTGACTATATATTATTACATGAACTGGTTCATACCGAAATAAAAAACCACGGTGAAAAGTTCTGGAAAAAATTAGATATGATAACCGAAAACAGGGCAAGAGAGCTTGCCCGTGAAATAAAAAAACATTCAACATATTCACTTTGAAATTGTAATTTTACACTATTGCTTTTAAAAACTTCATTAATGAACTGGAATAAACTTTTATCCACAAAACGTTTGGGTGCCGGGAACTGGAAGACATCTTCAAGGCCGGAAGACCGCACTCAGTTTCAGCGTGATTACGACAGAATTATTTTCTCTTCACCTTTTCGGCGGATGCAGAATAAAACTCAGGTTTTTCCGCTGCCGGAACACATTTTTGTGCACAACCGGCTTACTCACAGCCTCGAAGTTGCCAGCGTAGGCCGTTCACTGGGAAATTTACTTGCAGAAAAAGCCATTGCCGAAAACCCGAATAATCTGCTGTTAAGCGAAACCGGCACCATAGTTTCGGCGGCGTGTCTGGCTCACGACCTCGGCAATCCGCCATTCGGACATTCAGGCGAATCTGCCATTTCAGACTTTTTTCAGAATGGTGCCGGAAAGGAATTCAAAAACCTGCTTTCGCCGGCAGAATGGAACGATTTTGTCCGGTTCGACGGAAATGCAAATGCTTTCAGAATACTTACACATCAGTTTAAGGGGAAACGTACGGGCGGCTTTGCACTTACCTACCCCACCCTGGCAAGCATTGTCAAATATCCATACGAATCACCGCTTGCAACAAAACAAAAATTCGGTTTTTTTCAGTCGGAAAAGGAAAATTACGAAGAAATTGCAACAGCATTAAACATTCCGAAAAAAGATGGTGAATTTTCTTCATTCAAACGCTATCCGCTGGTTTATCTGGTAGAAGCCGCCGATGACATCTGCTACCAGATTATGGATTTGGAGGATGCGTGCAAACTTGGAATTTTAAGTTATGAACAGGTAACGGAATTATTTCTGAGTTTTTACGACTCGTCCGAAGATAAAAAAACATTAAGCGGCATAAAGGAGACACTAAACCTGGTAACCGACAAAAACGAACAAATCAGCTATCTGCGCGCCGGTGTTATCGGAAAACTGATTTACGAAAGCTCAAAAGTTTTTGAAAAAAATTATGAAACCATCATGACCGGTGAATTTAAAAACAGTTTGATGAGTTCACTTGAAGAACCACAATTATCGGCAATGAAAACAGTTAAAAAAATATCATTTTCAGAAGTATATTCACACCGCTCGGTGGTTGAAATTGAGATTGCCGGTTTTAAAATCATCAGAACACTGCTCGAAGAGTTTACAGGTGCATCAGTTAACAGGGAAAATGAATACAACAAAAAAATATTGTCGCTTCTGCCAGAGCAATACTATCCTCAAAGCGACAGCCTTTATCATAAAATCCAGTCGGCAGTTGATTTCGTTTCGGGAATGACCGACCTATATGCACTCGATTTATACAGAAAAATAACAGGTATAAGTTTGCCGGGAATGGTACAATAATTTCAGAAACATATATTAAAATACTATACTCTGCCAAACCATACCAAAGTTTGAAATTATGAATGTAAGTTTGCATCAAAATAAAATCCTGAGAAATGAACATTCAAACATTAAAAATAATTCAATCGGTTGTTGTTGCAGCCATTTTGATTGGAGCTCACTTTTTTACTAAAAGAGTTATAAGAAATTTTCTGAAAAAACTCAAATTTACCGCTCAGCGCAGAAAACTTATAATACGAATTACAAATCTGCTGCTGTCAATAATTGCAATTGTTTTTATTGCCGGCATCTGGGGTGTCAAACAAACCGATATGGTTCTGTTTATCTCCTCTGTAATGACTGTTCTGGGAATTGCTTTTGTGGCACAATGGTCACTGCTGTCAAACATTACCGCGGCACTGGTTCTTTTTTTCAATCATTCGCTGAGAATTGGCGACCACATAAAAATTATTGAAAAAGATTTTATAATTGAAGGAATAATCAGCGACATCACCTTTTTCTTTGTTCATATAAAAACTTCCGAAATGGAAAAAGTCTCTATATCCAATACAATTTTTTTACAAAAAACCATTTCCATTGTACTGCAGAATGAGGGGAAAAGCAAAAGTAATAAAGAAGATAATCACAAACCCGTTCAGTAAAAACAATTTTTCTTATTAAATTTCGGAAAAATTGATTGAATGCAGCCGTTAAAAAAGCAGCTTGAAGTTTTGCTGATAAATTATTTCAAAGAATGTTACCCGAACTTTCCGAAAGGAAAAGTTGAACCATCGGAATCTCCCGATTTTATTGTAACTCTAAAAAGTAAAAATAACCTCGGTATTGAACTGACACGTTTAAATCCGCTGAATGCCTCTACCCCGGATGCAGGCCAGCTTTCACAGATCAGTGTAAGGGAAAGAATAATCGAATTGGCCAGAACACTTTTTGAAGAAACTTCACCGGAAAAGCTTTTTGTAAAACTCCTGTTTTCGGAAAAGAAAAATATTGAACCAAAAAATGAACTCTCCACCTCCGTCAAACTTGTAAACATTGTCAGAAAAGCTGTATCTCAAAAAAGTCCAGACTCTTTTTTCAAAATACATATTAAGGCATCTGATTTACCTGCCGGAGTTGACAGCGTAATGATTGCTTCTCATCCTGAACTCGAAGCATCCATTTGGGAACGGTCAAACAATCTTGGCGTTTCTGAAAATGTGGTGGCTGATATAAAGGAAGCAATTTTAAAGAAAGACAAAAAAATAGGACTTTACCAAAAACAGCGGCTCAACTACTACTGGCTGCTGATTACCACCGACAGGCTGCGCGGGGTAAAAGAATACAACCTTCCGGGCAAAATAATAAATCACACATTTGAATCGCGCTTTCAGCATGTTTTTCTTTTGGATTTAATCAAAGCAGAGGTTTTTCAATTGGTTTAACAAAAATCTCTTTTCTTGCAATTACCAACAAAAGTTTACCGCTAAGGAGTCTGATAATCAATAAAACTGAGAGATGCTTAAATTTTCTGATTTTTTTAGTAAATTTGGTTGTACTAAAAATTTAACCATGCGTCGGCTAATATTATTCATTTTCATGCTTTTAATTTTTTTTGCCTGCTCAAAAAAAGCACCTGTGGACTATCCTTTTACACCGATTCCGTTCACTCAGGTTAAAATTGACGATGATTTCTGGTCAAAGCGAATCAAAACCAACCATAAGGTAACCATTCCAATTTCAATTGAAAAAAGTGAGGAAACCGGAAGAATTGAAAATTTTGCAATTGCCGGCGGGCATGCCGAAGGTGAATTCTGCTCAGATTATCCGTTTGATGATTCGGATGTTTTTAAAATTATTGAAGGTGCCGCATATTCACTGCAAATGTTTCCCGATATAAAACTTGAAAATAAAATCGATTCGATTATCAATTTAATTGGCGATGCACAGGAAGAGGACGGATATTTGTTTACCTACCGTACCATTATGGGCGATAACAGTCATGACTGGATTGGAAATAAGCGGTGGGAAAAAGTTGACGGCTCGAGCCATGAACTGTATAACATAGGCCATTTTTATGAAGCCGCCGTTGCATACTATCAGGCAACAGGCAAACGCAAAATTCTTGATATTGCCATTAAAAGTGCAGATTTGGTTGACCGTGATTTTGGCTACGGAAAAATTGAGAACTGGCCGGGACATCAGGAAATTGAAATCGGCCTTGTGAAACTTTACCGTGTCACCGGTGAAAAACGGTATCTCGATCTTGCCAGGTTTTTTCTTGACATAAGGGGAAAAGGCATAGGAGAAAAGAGAACCTACAACCAGTCGCATCTGCCGGTAACCGAACAAACTGAAGCAGTCGGGCATTCTGTACGTGCAGCATATATGTGGACAGGTATGGCCGATGTTGCAGCACTCACCGGCGACAAAAAATATGTTGATGCCATTTCAAAAATATGGGAAGATGTAGTTTACAAAAAACTGTATATCACCGGCGGAATTGGTGCAGTAGGCGGACATGAGGGATTTGGCTGTGCTTATGAACTGCCGAATGAAAATGCTTATTGCGAAACATGTGCTGCAATTGCAAATGTTTTCTGGAATTACCGCATGTTTTTAATGACCGGTAATGCCATGTACATTGATATACTCGAACGTTCGCTTTACAACAATGTACTGTCGGGGGTTTCTCTCGGCGGCAACAGGTTTTTTTATCCCAATCCGCTGAAATCAGACGGACGGCACGAACGCAGCGAATGGTTTGGATGTGCCTGCTGTCCGTCAAATATTTCAAGATTTATTCCCTCAATGCCGGGATATATCTATGCTCAAAAGGAAAAAAGCATTTATGTAAATCTTTTCGTGCCCGGCTCAGCGGTTTTTGAATTGCCCAAAGGAACAATAAAACTTACTCAGGAAAGTAATATGCCGTGGAACGGAAGAATTGTGTTTACTATTCAAACCGAACATAAAACCAAAGCAGCACTTCATGTCAGAATTCCCGGATGGGCTTCGGAAAATCCGGTTCCCGGCAATTTGTACGAATTCACGAAAAAAACGAAATCAGATCCTGTATTCAAAATCAACGGAAACGAAGTTGCTCCAAAATATGAAAACGGATATGCAATTTTCGAAAGAAACTGGCATCCTGACGATAAGGCGGAGGTAATATTTCCATACGAAATCAGAAAAATAAAAGCACACCCAAACATTGAGGATGACCGCGGCAAAGTGGCACTTCAGTTAGGCCCGCTGGTTTATTGTGCCGAATCGGCAGATTATAACAATCCCTATATTTTTGATATATTTTTGCCTGAAAACAGTAACCTGTCATTCGGGTTTAAGCCTGATAAGCTTGGCGGTTTAAATGTAATTAACGGCGAAGCTTCAGTTCGAAAACTTGGTGAGGGGCCGGATAAAGGTGAAATTTTTCCCGTTAAATTTACCGCAATTCCATATTATGCGTGGGCACACCGCGGCAAAGGGCAGATGATGGTCTGGATTCCCGATTCTGAGGAGTCTGCACAACCAGAACATTCAGACAAATAAGACATTTATAATTAAACATTTTGTAACCTTTTGTAATATTTCCGCAAACCGGGAACAATTTATTTTGAAAAAATAAAAAATATGAATACTCAAAAGCCAATCGGAAAACTTCTTTTCATATTAACTTTTTTCCTTCTCCTTTCATGTGGGCAAAAGCATGAAACCGGACAATGGACAACAGAAAAGCTCAGTGAAAAAACATTTAAAAATCCTGATAAAACTTATTATCCGGAAACCTGGTTTCATTTTATTGGAGGTAATGTTTCAAAAGAAGGAATAACTGCTGATTTGGAAGCAATTGCCGAAGCGGGTTTTTCAGGCATTCAGCTTTTTCACGGGCAGTTTGGCGGTGAGTGGCCCGGTGTTTCACCACAGATAAAATGTTTGAGCGAATCGTGGGACGATCTTATAAAATGGAGTGCCGGAGAATGTAAGCGGCTGAACCTTCATTTTACAATGCAAAACTGTCCGGGCTGGTCATATGCAGGCGGGCCGTGGATTGAACCCGAAAACTCAATGCGTCATCTGGTATATTCACGAACAGATATAAATGGTGACAATATTGGAGATATATTATTGGAAAAGCCACAGCCTTCAAATGAAGAATGGCGTGATTACAGGGATTTGTTTGTAATTGCTTTCCCTACTCCCGAAGGTGACACCGGAAGCCGGGCAGTACCAAAAAGAGTAACAGGAAACTCTGAACTGCAATGGCATGACTGTCTTATTGAACAAAAAAGGATAACTATTCCGCCTTCATTGCAGGAACCGGCTGTTGTTGAAATTGAATTTGAAAAGGAAAAAATTATCCGGACAGTGGAATTCCCCTCAATAAATTCTTTTTCTCATGACTGGTGCTATTCACCCGATGTTTATGTTAAAATATATGCTGTTCCTTCGGGAGAAAAAACACTGATTGCAGAGCTTGACATGCCGCCCGGAAGCTGGCAGGACGACAAACCGGTTACCATCGCCTGTAAAGAGGTTTCAGCAAAAAAATATATGGTTGAAATTTCAAACCGGCACGAAATGGCACTGTCGTTTTTGAACCTTTATACGGCAGCCCGGCAGCAAAACTGGGAATCGGAAGCAGCATGGACTTTAAGAAGAATTGTAAGGGAAGATTTTCCTAAACAAACGGCAACCACCCGAATCGGCTCTTCCGAAATTTTGAATCTCACCGGCAATTTTGATTCTTCAGGATTGCTGAAATGGGATGCACCGGAAGGAGACTGGACAATTTTACGTATCGGACACATAAACACGGGAATGAAAAACGGTCCGGCACCTGCCGAAGCAACCGGTTGGGAATCCACAAAACTGAATGTGTCGGGAATAAGGGCAAACTTTGACGGTTACATCGGACGCTTAATCAGCGATAACGGAGTTCTGAAAGACGGATTACTGAACGGAATTCTTCTGGACAGCTGGGAATGCAAAACCCAGACATGGACTGACGGATTAGACAAAATATTTGGCGAAAAATGGGATTATTCTCTGTTTTCAATGTTTCCGGCATTGTTTGGCTATGTGGTGAACGCCCCTGAATCAACAGCACTGTTTTTGCGCGACTGGCGTGTTACCCTGAATGATTTGCTGGTTGAAAACTTCTTTGGTGAAATTGGCAAAATAGCCCGCAGCAATAATCTGAGAATTTCATTTGAAACAGCTTCGGGCGATATTTTTCCGGGTGACATTTTGGAATATTACAAACATGCCGATATACCGATGTGTGAATTCTGGCATCCGCGAATGGACTCGTTTGTAGGCAGTTTTGAGTTTAAACCGGTAAAGCCGACCGTTTCGGCAGCTCATGTTTACGGCAAAAAAAGAGTTGCAGCCGAAGCTTTCACATCATTCAACCTGACATGGGATGAACATCCGCGTTTCCTGAAAGATATTATCGACATTCATTTTGCAGAAGGAGTTACACATCCTGTATTTCATACATTTACACACAACCCGCGAACAGACTTTTTGCCACCCGGTTCATCATTCGGTTCAGGAATAGGAACACCTTTTTTACGCTTACAAACCTGGTGGAAGGATATGCCGCATTTTAACGATTACCTTGCAAGATGCACCTACATGCTCGAATCCGGCAGGCCTGTTTCTGATGTGCTGATGTATTTAGGCGATGAACAAAATCATAAGCCGAAACAATCGCTAAAATTCCCGGATGGTTACTCTTACGACTACTGTAATCCGGATGTTTTACTGAACAGGCTCACGGTTAAAAACGGAAACCTGACAACACCTGAAGGAAACTCGTATCGCATTTTATGGCTTTACGATTGTAAACGAATGCTGCCCGAAACACTTGAAAAAATTATTTCATTAGTAAATGAAGGTGCCGTTGTTGCCGGCCTGCCGCCCGACAATATTGCCACACTAAGCGGTGATGATGAATACAGACGGCGTTTTGAAAAAGCTGTAGAAGAACTGTGGGGAAACAAAAAAGAAAATGTTCGTAACATTGGCAAAGGAAAAGTTTATCTCAATTTTGACAAAACAGTTTTGGAAAGTAAAAATATTTTACCCCAGATTGTTGCCGGTTCACCTGAAATACGCTGGCTGCAAAGGCAAACATCCGGCTCCGATCTCTTTTTTCTCTCTTTACCTCCCGAAAAAGGTTTTGAAGGCAACGTTACATTTCGCAGTAATAAAAACATAATCGAATTTTGGAATCCTATTACAGGAGAAATAACACAAATTGAACCCCGAACTGTTTCAAACGAAACATCAACCATTGCATTAAATATGCCGGCAGGCACTTCCGGTTTTGTGGTTTTTAAAAACAGAAAATCTGCCGGCAGCAAACCTGCACCAAACCATGCAGACAAGAAAGTTCTGAACTTAACATGGGAAATCTTCTTTCCCGAAGGCTGGGGAATTGATAAAACCGCAATTGCAACAAATAAACTGCTTCCCTGGAAAGAACTGAAACTTTCTGAAGAAGGCAGGGTATTTTCGGGAACCGCGGTTTACAAAACCAAATTTGATATTGACAAAATTGAAAAAGGCAAAAACTATATTTTAGACCTTGGTAATGTTGAAGTTTCTGCAACAGTAAAGCTGAACGGGAAAAATGCCGGCACAATGTGGAGCCATCCGTACCGGACGGATATTACCAATTATATAATGAGTGGCAGCAACTCACTTGAAATTGAAGTTACCGGAACTTGGTTTAACAGACTTGCATACGATGCAGGCCTGCCTGAAAATGAGAGAAAAACATGGACAATCAGCGGGCCTCCTGCCGGTGCGGAATTGAAGGAATACGGACTGACAGGGCCGGTTTCCCTTATCACGGCATTTTAAACCGGTCAGTTTTTTCAAAATTAATACAGATGATTATTTTTTATAATTTTGCCAAAAATTATTTTTAAACAATGAAAGCACCAAAACCGGGAAGACTGAAAAAACGGCTGTTTCGTTCGTGGATAACTTCTGCAATGAGTATTGCTTTAGTTCTGTTACTTCTTGGTGCCTTTCTTATGATTATAGTAAATGCAGGGCGACTGTCGGATTATGTAAGGGAGCAGATTGGATTCACTTTGATTTTAGATAATAATGCAAAGGATTCCGATGTAAAACGGCTTGAAAAAAGACTTCAGGAAACTGATTATGTAAAGTCGGTGCAGTATATTGACAAGGAGACTGCAGCACGTGAGTTAACCGATGAACTTGGCGAGGATTTCATAGATTTTTTGGGATTCAATCCACTGTTTGCTTCACTTGATGTTAAACTTTTTGCAGCTTACACCAATCCCGACAGCCTTTTAATACTGGAAAAACAGTTTTTAAAATATCCTCACATAAAAGAGGTTCACTATCAGAAAAACCTGATTAGTGCAATTAATGAAAATATCAGAAAAATTTCAATAATACTGCTTGTGGTCAGTATTTTTACAGGTATAGTTTTTTTTACACTCATCAACAACACAATCCGGATATCGGTTTATTCTGAACGTTTTACCATTAACACGATGCAGCTTGTAGGTGCAAACAAATCATTTGTAAGAAAGCCATTTTTAAAACGCGGGCTTTCACTTGGTATTTTTGGCGGAATTGTTGCCGGTTTGTTTCTGTTTGCTGCTCTCTTCCTTTTAAGAAAAGAGTTAAGCGGAATAATAGAATATTCTGAGATAAAATTATTTTTACCGGTATTTTTAATTTTATTACTTGCGGGGGTTGTTTTGTCATGGATTTCCACCTGGTTTGCAGTTAACAAATTCCTGAAAATGAAATTTGATGAATTGTTTTATTAACTATCTTTGCCCGTTATGAACAAAAGAAAAACATCAAAAAACAAAGCGGCAGACAAACCGGGATTTGCTCTCGGAAAAGAAAATTACCGTCTTTTAGCCATTGGTTTTGTTATAATTGTAATTGGTTTTATACTGATGATTGGCGGCGGCAGTGATGACCCCAATGTTTTCAGCCACGAAATTTTCAGTTTCAGGCGTATCACACTTGCACCACTGATTCTGCTTTTCGGATTTCTGTTCGAAATTTACGCCATCATGAAAAAACCAAAAGACAGCGATTGATTTTCACTGAAACATGAATGAATTACAAGCATTTATCCTCGGACTCATACAGGGTTTAACCGAATTTTTACCGGTCAGCTCAAGCGGCCATCTTGAAATTGGTCATGCGGTTTTGGGTGTAAAAACAGAAAGCAACCTCACATTTGCAGTAACGGTTCACGTTGCAACGGTTTTAAGCACACTTGTAGTTTTCAGAAATGATATTGCCAAACTGCTGACAGACCTTTTTGCTTTTCAATGGAATAAATCCACAAAATACATTTTCAAACTGCTGCTTTCATCAGTTCCGGTTCTAATAATAGGGCTCTTTTTTGTAAAGGAAGTTGAACAACTTTTTACCGGTAATCTTCTGCTGGTGGGAAGTATGCTGCTTGTGACCGCCGGACTTCTTTCCTTTGCACATTTTGTAAAAAAGAGAGAAAAGGAAATCACCTGGGGAAGAGCTTTTATAATCGGTGTTGCACAGGCAGTTGCCGTTTTGCCCGGTATATCGCGCAGTGGAGCAACCATAGCAACCGGACTTATGATAGGAGCCAAAAAAGATGAGATTGCCCGTTTTTCGTTTCTGATGGTTTTAATTCCGGTTTTGGGAGCGGCATTATTAGATTTATTGGGACACGACTTTTCATCAGAGGCGGCAATTGGTACCATACCTCTAATTATAGGCTTTTTAACAGCTTTTGTTTCAGGTGTTTTTGCATGTTCGGCAATGATTAAAATAGTTAAACGCGGAAAACTTATATATTTTGCCGTTTACTGTATTATTGTCGGGTTAATTGCTATCTTTGCCGCCTGATTCTTCAAAATACCAATTTCTGAAAATTTTTGTCATTTATGTCGAACCTGAAAAAAGAATATGATTTTTTAGGCGGGGAAATTCTGCTGTTTGACAAAGACCTGAAATGGACTTCATTTGATTTGGTTCAGCGGGTCAGAAATTCACTGTGCCGTGCAATGGGAATAAAAAAAATGAAGGTGGGCCATGCGGGAACACTCGATCCGCTTGCAACAGGACTGATGATTCTCTGTACCGGCAAAGCCACAAAGCTTATCGAATCAATTCAGGATATGAAAAAGGAATATGTTGCCACACTTAAACTGGGCGCAACAACACCTTCGTTCGACCTTGAAACAGACGAGGACAGCAATACCGACATAAATGATTTAACAGCCGAAATAACTGAAACGGCAATAAAATCATTCATGGGTGAATCTTATCAGGTGCCGCCAATATTTTCTGCCGTTAAGGTAAACGGAAAACGTGCATTTGAATATGCCAGAAAAGGTGAGGATTTAAAACTTCGTCCGAAAAAAATTGTTATACATGATATTGAAATTGAAAAGATTGAGTT
>CAZXTX010000039.1:12351-13991 GCA_964643695.1 uncultured Mariniphaga sp.
GAAAATTTAGAAATTTTAAAAATATAATTACACATGAAATTATCAAAATTTAAGTATGATTTAGATGAGAAAAAAGTTGCACTCTACCCTGCCAACAACAGGGATGAGTCAAAACTGATGGTACTTGACAGAAAAAATCGTACAATTGAACACAAATTATTTAAAGATATAGTTGATTATTTTGACGAGGGAGATGTTTTAATTTTTAATGACACCAAAGTTTTTCCGGCGCGCCTGCACGGATACAAAGAAAAAACCGGTGCCGACATTGAAGTTTTTCTGCTTCGCGAACTGAACCGTGAAATGAGGTTGTGGGATGTACTTGTTGACCCTGCCAGAAAAATCAGGATTGGAAACAAACTCTATTTTGGCGAAAATGAATCACTGGTTGCCGAAGTAATCGACAACACCACTTCACGCGGACGCACACTTCGCTTTTTGTATGACGGCCCGTATGACGAATTTAAAGAAACTCTTTACGGCCTTGGGAAAACACCTCTTCCGAAATTTATAAAACGTGAGCTTGTTCCTGAAGACGAAGAGAGATACCAAACGATTTTTGCAAAACATGAAGGTGCTGTTGCTGCTCCTACCGCCGGTCTGCACTTCAGCCGCGAGCTGATGAAACGTCTCGAAATCAAAGGTGCCGAGTTCGCATTTGTAACCCTGCACGTAGGCCTCGGAAATTTCCGGAATGTGGAAGTGGAAGACCTTACAAAACATAAAATGGATTCGGAACAGATTATAATTGAACAGAAAGCTGCCGACATTATAAATAAATCAAAATCTGAAAAGAAAAATATTTGTGCCGTAGGTACAACCGTTATGCGCACACTTGAAAGCTCAGTTTCAACTCAGGGGTTTGTCAACCCGTTTGAAGGATGGACAAACAAGTTTATTTTTCCACCCTATGACTTTGAAGTTGCAAACAGCATGGTAACCAATTTCCATCTGCCGTATTCTACTTTACTTATGACGGTGGCTGCTTTTGGCGGTTACGACTTTGTTATGGAAGCGTATCAGACAGCCAAGAAAAACGATTACCGCTTTGGAACATACGGTGATGCAATGCTGATTATTTAAAAAATACTTCTGTTGCAAACAAACAGAAACAATACCAGTAAGCCGGAACAAGTATCATTAAAAGAAACGGTATCTTTTTTGATACTTGTTCCTTTTTTAATTAAACAAATTGCCATGAAACAATTAACTTTTTTAATCATTACAATGCTTGCCATGAATTCTTTTGCACAAAACAACTCTGACCTGAGATATATTGAAGTACGCGGCAGTGCCGAAATGGAAGTGCAGCCAAATGAAATGGTTCTTTCAATTACAATTCAGGAATATTTTGAAGAGGAATTTCAGAAAAACAAGAAACCGGAAGATTATAAAACAAAGGTTCCGCTTGCAAAAATTGAGGATAATCTGATTAAGAACCTACGAAAAGCCGGTATTGAATCCGAAGACATTAAAGTTCGCAATATGGGAAACAGCTGGCGGCAGGAGGGAAGGGAATTTCTGTTCAACAAAAACATTGAAGTAAATATCACCGATTTCTCAAAAGTGGGCAAACTCACATCGCTGCTCGATGCACGCGGAATCCGTTCATTTTACACCGGACAAATGAGCCACACCGA
>CAZXTX010000040.1:0-13839 GCA_964643695.1 uncultured Mariniphaga sp.
AAAACTGTTCCAATATTCTGATATGTTGATACCTTATCACCTTTTTTTACATTTATTTCGCGCAAATTGGAATAAACCGTAAGATATTTTCCATGCCTTATTATTATTGCCGAATTGCCGCCGGCTATTGCAAAAACCCTTGAAACCTCACCGTTAAACACCGCTCTCACTTTTGAATCCGGTTCGGTGGTTATATTGATTCCGTTATTTCTGATCTGTACATTTTGCAAAACCGGATGGCGCTGAATTCCGAATCTCTCGGTAATAACGCCCCGTTCCACCGGCCACGGAAGTTTCAGCTTATTCTGTTCAAAGCTTTCACCCATAAGTTTTTGCTCGGGAGTAAGTGCATATGCAGGCTCACCGGCTTCCCGGTTCTTTTTCGCCTCTTCCTCAATCATACGCTGAATTTCGCGCTCAAGCTGCTGTTCAACTTTGCGCTGCTGCTCAAGTTTTTTCCTGAGTTCATTTTGCTGCTTTTTCAGTTCCTGAATTTCACGGTTTTGCAGTTTTTTTTCAGAATCCAGCTTCTGACTTTCAATCTGCGCCTCATTCAAAAGGCCAAGACGAGTTTCTTTAAGCTTTTTAAGTGTTTCCGCTTTCTGATTCAGCAACTGCTGCAGTGATTTTATTGTGGCTGCCTGTTCATTTCTCACAGCGGAATACCTGCGCATATAAAGCATGCGGCGATACGCCTGATTGAAATTATCGGCAGATAACAAAAACATCAGATTACTCCCCTTTCTCCCCGACAAATATGTTAAACGAAGAAGTTTTGAATATTCAGCCTTCATCTTTTCAATATCTTCGGCCAGCATTCTGTCTGCCAGTGTATTATTTCCTATAAACTCGTCATAAAGCCTGATTTCGGAATTCAGGCCCGAAATGATTTTATTGCGCTGACTGATATTATTGTTGATTAACTGTAAACTGCTTAATGACGCTTTCTCCTTTTGTTCGGCCTGATTCAGCAGACGGTTGGTGATTTCAATCTCCCTGGCTGCTTTTTCTTTTTCCTTCTGAAGGTTTACCAAAGGCTGGGCACTGGCAATCAGCTGCATAATGACAAACAAACCCGTAATCACCTTTTTAACCATACCTTTTAATACATTCAGATTGAATATTACCTCAGCCTGATTTGCTGATAGCTTTCAGGAATTGACAGTTCTGCCTGATGAATCTCTTCCAGCGAAAAGCCGTTCATCTTTATTTTCATGTCAATGGTTTCATCGGACGACTGAAACTTTAAAACAATTGTTGACGGATAATCTTTTTTGTCAACCTTTTCAAAATCACTGAAATCCACATCAAGTTTCCAATCGTTGGAAGGATCTTCATACACAAGCCTTTCAAGGGAAATAGTTCGCGGATTAAAATACATTGTTTTAATAAGTGCGCCGGCATCGTTAATATCAGAATTCGATGCAAAAAGTTTTCGTCCACCAAACAAACTTTTTACTGATGCGGTTTTTGATTCAGAACGGGCATTTTGCGTCTGAAGCACATATTTTCCGCCTTCAACATAAGAGATATAGCGGCTTTGCTGTGAATCCGGAACAACCTGATATGAAATTATACTCTGAATAGTTTCAAAAGTTAGCTGAAAATTTAAAAACCGGGTAATAAAGGAGTAATCTCCCGAAAAATAACTCTTTTCAAGGTAATTCACATAGGTAACATTGCCGGGGGTAAGCAAAACCTTTGCAACCGGAATATTTAACTTGCTGATTGAAGCTAAAATTTTTTCATCTTTTACTGCCTGAAGGTTTGCCCTGAAATTTATTTTTGAATCAGTGCCGTTGTACTGCACATTTATTCTTTTGATGGTAAGGTCATCAAAATCAAATGAGTTTAATTCAGCCTGCTCCAGCAGTTTTTCGGCACTCAGTGTCCTGACTCTTTCGGATGACAATTCGCGCGGGGCACGGCAGGAAAACAAACCAAGGAACAATACGGCTGTTATCAGAACAATTCTGTATCGGTTACATGAATATTTATTCATCATTTACTCTTCAAAATACTTTTTTTCACGAATTTTTTTCTCCAAAATCTCAGAAACATCACCTTTCTCCCTTGCTTTTTCCCAGTACAAAATAGCTTTGTCAAACTGCTCAAGTTTATACAAAATATCGCCATAATGTTCCAGCAGTGTACCGCTGATATTCTCCTCATTCTTTATTGCCGATTCCATATAAAATTTTGCCAGCCGGTACTCACCCTTTTTGAATAAAACCCATGCATACGTATCCAAATATGTTGAATTGTCTGGAAAATGCTCAATAACTTTGCCGCTCATTTTTTCTGCCTTGTCAAGATTTTCACCGGTAAGTGAAAGATAGTAGGCATAATTATTCAGTGCCACAAAATTGTCGGGGTCCATCTCAATCGACTTGTCAAACAACTTAAAAGCTTCGGTTTTATTTCCGAGTTTTTGCAAAGCTTCCCCCTTTAACATCAGAAACTGTGCTTCCAGCCGTTTATTGTCGGCAACAAACAAAATTCCCTCATCAGAAAGGGCAACGGCTTCGCTGTAGTTTTTGAGCTGAATTGAAGAAATTGCACTGAAAAAATATACCTGTGCCTGATTTGGAAACAGCTCCAGTGCCATACCGGTATGCTTGTATAAATTTTCCCAGTCCTGTAAATCGTTGTCTAAAAAAAAGATGCGCTCCCATATTATATAATCGCCTTTTTCTATTTCAAGTGCTTTTAAAAGTTCATCGCGGGCTTCTTTCAAATTTCCGTTTTTCATCAGACTTTCTGCCCTTGCCGTATAAACAAGATACTCGCCGGGATGCTCCTCAGCCAAAATTTTTGTCAGTTCCTTCTCCTGTTCGGAACTTATACCACTTTTTGAACCGTTTGCCGTAAAAATCAGATATAGCTGCAATTTGGTCGGAAGGTCAATATCCTTACTTCTGAATCCGGTTTTTGCCTCTTCAAAAGCTTTGTCGTTATCGCCGTTTTGTAGGTAAAAGTTGGCAAGTGAAAAGTGAACAAATTCATTTTCAGGATCTATTTCCTGAATTTTACGGTAATATTTCAGTGCACTTTCCGAATCGCCCCTGCTTTGATAAAAATCTGCCATTAAGCCGTAATATCTCGGCTCTTCCGGATCATATTCAATCAGTTTTTCAATCTCTTCAAAAGCTTTTTCAATTTGTCCGCTTTCAGCGTACAAATGCTGTTTTGAAAGAGAAATCTGCTCATTTACACCTGTTTTTTCCTCAAGTTTTTCATACGCTTCAATTGCTTCCATTACTTTTCCCGAGCTTGAAAGCAGGGTTGCATACATAAAAAGATATTCCGGATTTTCAGGTTCCTTTTCGAGCAGTTCATTGTAAATTACAGCAGCTTCATCCAATTTTCTGGTTTGCTGATATACCTGGGCTAAAAACAGTCTGTACCATTTATTTTCCTTATTAATCTGAACAGCTTTCTCCAAAAGTTGCGTTGCCGCCGTAAAGTCATTGTTTTCAACCTGAATTGTGGCTATTTCATACATCGCCGCCGATGAACCGGGATCAATTTCAAGGCATCCGGTTAACAACTGAAGTGCCTGCTGCTGATTGCCTATACTTTTTTCCTTTAAAGCTTCAAGAAACATATAATCAAACTGCATTTGCTTTTGCTCTTCAAGCGGAAGTTCTTCGGCTTTATCCGCATCTTTTGTCTTTTCAGAAATTATTTCCTGACTTTGAACAATCTTTTTTGTTCCCGAACAGGCAAAAACAAAAGCCGGAATCAAAAGCAGCAATATATTTTTTACCGGTATTTTTTTCATTTTATTATTCCAATTTTAAATGGCAGATTTTTTAACTGCTTAAACAAACATTTACTGACTGTGAAATGATTAAATTTCAGAAAATTATTTTTTTCCGGTATGCCCGAAACCGCCTTCTCCTCTTTGGGTAACACTGAGAACCTCTGCCTCTTTCCACTGCACGGTTTCGTGAGAAGCAACAATCATCTGACAAATCCGCTCACCGTTTTCAATTATAAAATCTTCATTTGAAAGATTAATTAAAATCACTTTTATTTCTCCGCGGTAATCAGCATCAATTGTACCGGGTGAATTCAGAACGGTTATCCCTTTTTTTACTGCCAGTCCGCTGCGGGGCCTGATTTGAGCTTCATATCCCTTCGGAAGTTCAATAAACAAACCTGTGGGAATAAGTTTACGTTCAAACGGTTTCAAAACAACCGGTTCATTCAAAAATGCCCTCAAATCCATTCCAGCCGAAAATTCCGTACTATACTGAGGCAAAGGATTGTTTGACTCATTAACAATTTTAATAACCATTTAAATTCCTTTTTAAAAAGACCTGCTAATATAGAATTTTTAAAACAGACCCCATTGTCATTTTCAATATTTATAAAAACTTGCGGGCGGTTTGATAAAACGGTTAATAATCAGATAATCATAAAATCTGCAATGAGGGTGTCCGACACAAATATTCCATCTCTTGTCAATGTTATAATTCCGTTTTTTTCGGCCAGTTTACCCTGCCGAATATATTTTGAAGAAATTTTTCTTACATAATCAGAATTTGCAGTACCGAATTTTTCGGCAATTTCCTGAAGAGAAACACCCCATTTTGTTCTTAAACGGGTTATAATGTATTCGTTATACTTTTCATTATCAGAAAGATATTCTTCTTCAAACCATGAATCATCGATACCAACACTTTTTATATATTTTTCGGTGGATGCAACATTCCACCGGCGCGATTTTCCGTTGAATGAATGGGCTGAAGGCCCGATTCCAAGATAATATTCACCACTCCAATACGATGAATTGTGTTTAGAATAGAGGCCGTTACGGGCAAAATTTGAAATTTCGTAATATTCAAATCCGGCACGGGCTGTTTCATCAAGCAAAATATTAAACTGTAAAATACTCTCTTTTTCAGACAATTCCTTTAATGTTCCCTTTTTAAGCCATGTGTAAAAAGCAGTTCCACGGTGATAAGTTAAATGGTATGCCGAAAGATGAACAACGGGCAGATGAAACATCTGAACAAGATTTTTTTTCCACTCTTCCGCAGTTAATCCGGGCAGTCCGTAAATCAGGTCGGCACTCAGGTTTGAAAAACCGGCCTCAGCAGCATTTTCAATGGCGTTTACAGCCTGTTCTGCATTATGCCTGCGGTTCATCTTTTTTAAATGTTCATCGCTGAACGACTGAATTCCGATACTCAGCCGGTTAATACCTGCATTTTTAAGCATTTTCAAATAATCGGCTGTCAGGTCATCGGGGTTTGCTTCCAGTGTTATCTCCGCATCAGGTTCAACAATACAATTCTCTTTTATGAAATTTAAAATAAAAACAATCTGACTTTCGTTTAAAACCGAGGGAGTACCCCCGCCAAAATATATGGTTTTAACGGAATCTCCTGCCAAATAACCTTTACGGGAAATAAATTCCTTTTTTAAAGCAGCTATAAACTGTTCGGTGTAATCTGTATTTAATGTTTTGTAAAAATCACAATAGTAACATTTTTGTCTGCAAAACGGGATATGTAAATAAATTCCTGCCATTGTTTTTGTTACTTTGCAATATTAATCTGAAAACAAAATATGTTAAAAATATTTATTAAACCATTAATCTGGTTTACAATAATTTGTTACGGTCTGTTTATTCCTTCCGGTAATCTGCCCAAAATGCGTTTATTCAAAATTCCTCATTTTGATAAAATAGTTCACTTCGGATTATTTTTTGTATTTGCGCTGCTGTTGTTCGTGCCATTCAAAAAATTAAAATTAAAGGAATATATATTTACACCTGCTGTTTCACTGCTTTTTGCCGCATCGTTAGAGTGGATTCAGCATACTTTATCCTCTTCACGCAGCAGTGATCTTTACGATTTTTTGGCAAACAGTGCCGGAATTGTGGCAGCAACTGCTTTTTTTTATCTTTTTATATCGAACAGTAAAGCAGAAAAATATTTTTAACCGTTAATTTCTTACAGTTTTACAAGATCTTCATACTTTTCAATATCCTCCCCCACAACCTCCAATGAGGTTTCTTTATAAAATTTTGCTATTTCCTGACGCAGACTTTCATACTGAAAATGAACCGGACACAGAGGTTTTGAAGAATCATGCGAATGGCATGGTTCAAGTCTGATCAGACAGTTGTTAAAAAACTCAACCCCGTCGATATTGGTAATAACATCCCAAAGATTGATTTCTGTTGACGGTTTGGCAAGTGCAAAACCACCGTTGGGCCCTTTTGTTGAAATTAAAAGTTTCTGTTTTACAAGATTTTGTAAAATTTTACCAAGAAAAGGTGAGGATAGTTTTAAATCTTCAGAGATTTTTTTTACACCTACCATTTTTTCCTCACTGCTGAATTTGGATAAATAAATAAGTGCTCTTAAAGCATATTTGGATGTATTCGAAAGCATATCACTTGTTTTTAATATTTATTTTCAAATTTTTAATTATTGCTTTATGGGAATTTTTGCAATCCGGCGGGCATGTCTTCCTCCTTCAAACTCTGTATTTAAATAGGCTTTAACAATTTCTATTGTTTCATCGTTGGTAACAAATCTTGCAGGAATTGCACAAATGTTTGCATCATTATGCTGTCTGGCCAATGCTGCAATTTCAGAATTCCAGCATAATGCCGAACGTACATTTTGATATTTGTTAGCCGTTATGCTGATTCCCTGGCCACTGCCGCAAAATGTAATACCTGTCTGATATTCACCTTCATCAATACTTTTTCCGATAAGATGTGCAAAATCGGGATAATCACAGCTTTCGCTGGTGAAACAGCCAAAGTCCTTGTATTTTATGCCGTTTTCCTTTAAAAAACCGATAACGATCTGTTTTTTGTCAAACCCTGCATGATCGCTGGCCAGAGCAATAACTTTTTCTTTCAAATCTTTCATTTGCACAAATTTAATACTTTTTGATATTTAATTCATTTATTTATCTGATTTTCGAAAAAATAATCTTTTTATCTGTTTTTTCTCAAGAATATAAATAAATACAAAAAAGAGTGTCAGCAATATCGTATTAACCGGAAATTTGATGACTGCCGGCTGTTCAACAGTAAAAAATGACATGACATATATAACACCGGCTCCGACAAAATATACAGCAATCCGCCTTAAGTTATATGGAACCGGATAATGTTTTTGACCCAGATAATACGAAACAATCATCATTATAAAAAAGGCAGTCAGCAAGGCTGCAGCAGAACCTTTATAACCGATTAGTGGTATCAGAATAAAATTGAGGGTTATGGTAATTACCGCTCCCAAAATTGAAATATAGGCTCCGTAACGGGTCATATCGGTCAATTTGTACCACAGTGAAAGATTAAAATAGATTCCGAAAAAAAGATTGGCCAAAATTATTACCGGAACAATTGAAAAACCTTCCATATACGAAGCCGGAATTATCAGCTTTATAACATCGATATAAAGCATCATTCCTAAAAAAATAAACAGGCCGAAAATCACAA
Source organism: uncultured Mariniphaga sp. (assembly GCA_964643695.1). Classification (GTDB taxonomy): domain Bacteria; phylum Bacteroidota; class Bacteroidia; order Bacteroidales; family Prolixibacteraceae; genus Mariniphaga. Next base: position 7,478 of record CAZXTX010000040.1, read on the forward strand.
AATATTTCATTATTTCAGCATATACATTTTTATCGTCTTTCTTTTCGGACTGACCAAAAAAGAACGGCTCAAATGCATATCCGAAGGCCTGAATAAACATATTCATCAATACCGCAATTTTAACCCCTGCACCATAAATCCCAAGTTGCCTCATGGGTTCTTTATGTTCCGGAATTAAAAACGGAATTAGTATTTTATCAATCTGCTGAATCAAAATTCCGGTTATTCCCACAATCAGAATAGGAAAAGAGTAGTTCAGCAGTTCCTTCAATATTTTTTTATCGAAATGAAGTGAAAATTTAAAAATTTCAGGTAATAAAATTAGCATTGTAAGAACTGATGACAACAGATTTGAAACAAAAACATATCCCACCCCGATTTGCGGTGAATAAATCAGGGTTAAAACAGAGTCAGGATTATTTTTAATGATTTTGGGACATAACAGAAGAAAAAACAGGTTGAAAGCTATGTTAAAACCAATATTTACAAGTTTAATAACCGCAAACTTTACAGGTTGATTATTTAACCGCAATCTGGCAAACGGAATGGCAGTAAAAGCATCGATAGCAAGAATAATTCCGAACCATAGAATATATTCGGGATTGTCAGGATAATGTATTAAACCGGCTAAACTGTTTTTAAATAAAATTATTAAAATCAGAAACAGTGATGAAGAGAAAAACAATGTAATTAACGAAGTAGAATAAACTTTTTCAGAATCTGAATTTTTTGATGCAAATCTGAAAAACCCGGTTTCCATTCCGTAGGTTAAAACAACCATTAAAAATGCAACATAAGCATACAAATTTGTGACAATACCATATTCTTCGGGTGTAAACAGGTTCACATAAAGGGGCATAAGCCACCAGTTAAGAAACCTTCCAACTATACTGCTCACTCCGTAAATGGCAGTATCACCGGCTAATTTTTTAAACTGATTCAAAAGTTTTAAATTTTAAAACAAATATAGTATTCACTGACCAATTGCAACACTTCGTTTATTTATTAATTTTGAACCATGATTTTAACAACTTTTCGGATAAATAATAATACCATGAAACATTATGTTTTTCCGTATGCTTTAATTTTTTGCCTGTTCATCACTTTTTTTGCCTGTTCGGGCAAACCAAAACATTCACGCAAACCGGTAAGCAGTATTACCATTTCACCGGCTGCCAAAAATTATATTTCAGGCAATGAGCTGAGTATAAGGGTTCAGACAATAGTTAAAAATGGCGAAATTGCAAGTATAAAACTATTTCATCAGGGAGAACTTTTAAAAGAGAGTAAAGAACTTGATTTTACGGTTTCAAATGTAAAATTAAAAAATCCGGGAAAAAACACATTAACCGTTACCGCAACCAAAACAGATGATGTTGAAAACACACGTTCTGTTACATTTAATGTTTTTTCTGATATAACACCAAAAAAATATACTTACACGGTAAAAAAAGATTTTCCGCACAACCGTAAATTTTATACTCAGGGCCTTGAATATCATAACGGCTTTTTATATGAAGGAACAGGCGAAAAAGGTTCATCAGGTTTATATAAGGTTAATCTTAATTCCGGAAACATTATTCTGGAACATAAATTAGACAAGCAATATTTTGGTGAGGGAATTACCATTTTAAACGATAAAATTTATCAGCTTACTTACCGCTCACAAAAAGGTTTTATTTACAATTTAAATGATTTTGCTGTAATTGACAGTTTTACCTATAATTCAAAAGAGGGATGGGGACTTACAAATGATGGTAAAAATCTGATAATGAGTGATGGTACAAATGAACTTATCTGGCTTGATGCAAATGATTTCTCTGAAATAAAAAGAGTTCAGGTTGCAAACAACATTGATTTTGTAAATTATTTAAACGAACTCGAATATATCAACGAAACAATTTATGCCAACGTTTATACCACAAATCTGATAGTTCAGATTGACCCTGAAACCGGAAAAGTTTTATCGGAAATCAATCTTGAAGGAATACTCAACATGTATGTAAATCCGTCGGACACAATCGATTATTTAAATGGAATTGCATACGATAAAAAAGAAAACAGATTATTTGTTACCGGAAAATGGTGGCCGCGTCTTTTTGAAATTGAACTGAAGGAATCAAAATAATGTTGGTGTGTCGCCATATTTTATTTTTCCAAGATGTTTGTAAGCTCTTTCAGTTGTTTCCCTTCCGCGCGGAGTACGTTTAATAAATCCTTCCTTAATTAAAAAAGGTTCATAAACTTCCTCAATTGTTCCGCTGTCTTCTCCCACGGCAGTTGCTATTGTAGAAATTCCCACCGGACCACCGTTAAATTTTTCAATAATACAGAGTAAAATACGGTTATCCATTTCATCCAATCCGTACTGGTCGATATTCATAGCTTCAAGTGCCGTTTTTGTAATATCAATATCTATATTTCCGTCACCTTTTACCTGTGCAAAATCACGCACACGCCTTAAAAGTGAATTTACTATTCTGGGAGTTCCCCTGCTTCTGCCGGCAATTTCAACAGCTGCTTCATCACTTATTTCAACAGCAAGAATATTTGCAGAACGTTTTACAATACCGGTAAGCACAGAATTATTATAATATTCAAGTAGCGAATTTATTCCAAACCTGGCTCTGAGCGGTGAGGTAAGCATACCAGAACGGGTGGTTGCCCCGATAAGCGTAAAAGGCTGAAGCTGAAGCTGAATTGAACGCGCACTTGGCCCTTTATCAATCATTATATCAATTCGAAAATCTTCCATTGCCGAATAAAGATACTCTTCAACAACCGGTAACAAACGATGAATTTCATCAATAAAAAGAACATCACGCTCTTCAAGATTTGTAAGCAGTCCTGCCAAATCACCGGGTTTATCCAATACTGGACCAGATGTAATTTTTATACCAACACCAAGCTCATTTGCAATTATATGTGACAAAGTTGTTTTTCCAAGCCCAGGCGGACCATGAAGCAATACATGATCCAAAGATTCATTTCTCATTGACGCAGCCTGAACAAATATTTTCAGATTCTCTACAATTTGTTTTTGACCTTTAAAATCATCAAATGTTAAAGGCCTTAATCTCCTGTCAAGTTCTTTTTCACTGTCAGGATAAAAATCACTTCTAATATCCAATTCTTCATTCATTTCTATATTGTTCAATCACAGCAATAAGCTCTTCTCCCGAAAAAGGTTTTGGAATATAATCATTCATTCCTGCCTGCAGGCATTTATCCTTATCATTATCAAGAGTATTTGCTGTAAGTGCTATTATCGGAACAGCTTTCACAAAATTCATCTTTTTTTCATATTCCCTGATATCCGCAGTTATTTCAAATCCGTTTTTTTCAGGAAGCATAATATCCATCAAAATTAAATCAGGAAAATTTGTTTCAATTTCGTGCATCGCTTCTTTCCAGTCAGTAACACAAACTATATTGTAATCTTTTTTTTGTAAATAAAAAACTACTACTTTTTGATTTAACAGGTTGTCTTCAACTAATAGAATTTTCAAGTACTTCTGTATTATTATTATTATTTATAAATTTTAAATATAGATATTATTAATTATAGGATGTTGATTGTTGTTAATTTTTCTTTTTAAAATGTTATAAAGATACGTTTCACATTTAATCTTCAAAAATATAAACATTTTGTTCTATTCTATTTATTTTATAATCAGTATTAAAGTCAACTTTTTCACATTTAACAGTTGATAAAGTTAAAAAGCAGCAACTCTTTTCAACAGGTTCATTATTTGTGAAAAATTCAACCAAAAATATCATTAAATATTTTTTTGTGATTCAATAATTATACTATTAAAGAAATTCTGCTTACATACAAACTTTGTTTTAAAAGTTTATTTTTGTTTTTTAATATGTTATTGAAACATTTATCAACATTTTGCAGTTTCTTTAATAAACTGAGTTAAAAGAATTTAGAAAATAATGACAAAAAGTTTTAACATACTGGTTAATAAGCTGAATGATTTTCGTTTTAAATATTACTTTTTTAAATTTTTAAAAGGTGTTATTTTTTCTTCTTTCATTCTAATTGCTTTATTTACAGTATTTTCAATTATAGAATACTTTTTTTATCTCTCATCCGATTTAAGAAAAATACTTTTTTTTGGTTTTATCGTTTTTGGTTTTTTTCTGATTTTACAGTTTATACTTTTGCCTGTTTTGAGAATGTTTCGTATTCTGAAACCTATTGATATAAAAAGCAGTTCAGTTATAATTCAAAATCATTTTAAAGATATAAAGGATAAACTTATAAATGTCATCGAATTATCTGAAATATCAGATCCGGTTTATTCTTCTGAAATTTTGACAGCAAGCATTGATCAGAAAATCAATGATTTAACTGTTTTTGATTTCAAAGAAGCTGTTCAGTATAAAAATCTGAAAATGATTTTTGTATATTTTTTAACAAGTTTTTTAATTACAGCCGGAATATTTACTTTAAACAAATCTGTTTTAACCACCGCACCAAAACGAATTATAAAATACAATACATATTTTGAAAAACCGGCTCCTTTTAAATTTCATTTAATTAATGATGAATTAAAAGCCAAAAAAGGTGATGCTTTTAAAATAAAAATGGAAACAACCGGAAGTGAAATTCCACAGGTTGCATATATTAATATTGAAGGAAATAATTATCTGATGAAATCGGTTTCATCCGGAAATTTTGAATTTGAAATTGCATCAGTAATCAATCCTGTTCAGTTTTATTTTACCGATTTAAAATATAATTCGGACAGTTACAATTTACAATTACTTCCAAAACCCGGAATTAACAATTTCAGTGTTGAAATTCAGCCTCCATTATATACCAATTTACCACAATTGAAATATGAAAATATTGGTGATTTACAGGTTCCACATGGAACAAATGTAAAATGGAATTACCGGGGAATTGATATTGACACTCTTTATATGGCTGTTTCCGATTCTGCTTTTACCGGAGCTGAAAAAACAAAATCAGGTTTTATAATTGAAAAACAATTTTTTAAACCTACCGGTTACCATATTTATATAAAAAATGATTTAACCGAAACTGAACTTGCGCTGTCATATTCTGTTGATGTAATTCCCGATTTATATCCTGAAATTAAAATAACCCGGATAGCTGATTCATTAAAGCTTACAAGATTTTATTTTAAAGGAACAATAGGTGATGATTACGGATTTACAGCATTAAAATTTCATTATAATATTAACAATAATGATTCGGCTGTTGCAATACCTTTTATCAGAAATCTTAATGATCAGGATTTTTATTTCAGTTTTGATTTTGCTGATGTTGCACAGGCTTCCGATGTGGTTTCATATTATTTTTCAGTTACCGATAATGATGTGATAAACAATTATAAAACAACAACTTCTGATAATTTTGTAATAAATATTCCTGATCGTGATGAAATACTTGTCAGTGACAAGGAGCAGTTTCAGAATATTGAAGAAATGTTGAGTGAAAGTGAAAAACTTGCACGTGAAATTCAAAACGATTTACAGCAGCTGCGTCTTAAAAATATGGATACCAATATTTCTGACTGGGAAAAATCACAGGCTGTTCAGGAAATATTAAACAAGCAAAGCGAACTTGAAAAACTACATGAAAAAATAAAGCAAAACAATGAAAAGCTCAATAACTATCTGAATTCATTTAATGAACAGAGTGAAGATATAAGAAAAAAACAAAAACAGATTGAAGAGTTGCTGGATGAAGTTTTTACCGAAGAGTTAAAGAAACTATTGGAGGAGTTTCAGAAGCTTGCAGAAGAATTTGACAATAACAAATTAAATGAGCTGACTGAAAAAATGAATTTCAGTTATGATGATCTGCAAAAACAGATTGATAAAAATTTAGAGATGCTCCGAAAAATGAAAGTTGAGCAAAAATTGCAGCAGATTATTGATAATATCAGTAAAATGGCTGCTGAACAGGAAAAACTTGCCGAGAAACTTAGTGAAAAATCAAATTTTGATGAAACAGGTGAACAAGTGGAAAAGCATCTTAAAGATTTGGACAGTTTTCAAAAAGAATTGAATGATGCTCTTGAATTAAATGAGGAATTGGATAAGCCAATGAATTTTGACGATTTTGAAGATGAATTTCAGGATATAAAGGAAAGCATGGAAAAGACCCGTGACGAACTTAAAAAGAATAACCGTAAAAATTCAGCTGCCGGATTAAAGGAGTCTTCCGAAAAAATGAAAAACACAGCTTTTGCAATGCAGCAGATGCTTAATTCGAATACCATGCAGCAAAACATGGAAAATCTACAGAATCTCAGACAAATACTAAGTAATTTAATTTTCCTCTCCTTTGAACAGGAAGATGTTTTAACCGGTTTAACCGG
>CAZXTX010000041.1:0-3742 GCA_964643695.1 uncultured Mariniphaga sp.
GTAGCCCCACCTGGAATCGAACCAGGATCTACAGTTTAGGAAACTGCTATTCTATCCGTTGAACTATGGGGCCTTATGCCTGCGGGGTGCAAAAATAGATAAAAACGGCAATCCCGGCAAATCATTTAAAAAATAATCTGTTGAATTTTATTTGATTTTTCATTTCTCTGTCATGGCTGAAAGCAGTTCCTTTATAATTTGATTGTGCAGAGTTATAAAATTTAAAGATACAAATATGTTTTTTAAAAAAAATGTTTAGTTTTACCATCCTGAAAAAAGATGAATATGTATAAATCACCATTATACGGTAAGGAATGGCACTGGCGTAACATTAAAATGGAAACGCTGGATTCAAATATCAATAACCCTGTTTTTACCTGAAAAGGGATTTGTTGATATGTGACAAATCCCTTTTTTAATGATATAGAATAATAAATATATTTTTAAATAAAAAATTATGAACAAACAAAAGAAAATTTTTCTTGACGAGTCGGAAATGCCCAAACAGTGGTATAACCTTACACCCGACCTTCCAACTCCGTTAAATCCGCCACTGGGTCCCGACGGAAACCCTGTTACACCTGAAATGCTGGCACCTGTTTTTCCGATGAATCTTATAGAGCAGGAGGTAAGTCAGGAGCGGTGGATTGATATTCCGGAGAAAATTCGTGAGATTTTGCTACAGTGGAGGCCAAGTCCGCTAATCAGGGCTTATGAACTTGAGCGGGCACTCGGAACACCGGCAAAAATATATTATAAAAATGAAGGAGTTTCGCCTGCGGGCAGCCACAAACCTAATACTGCAATTGCGCAGGCATGGTATAACAAGGAGTTTGGAATAAAGAAACTTACAACCGAAACCGGCGCAGGACAGTGGGGTAGTGCCCTGGCTTATGCCTGTGCACAGCTTGGAGGTATTGAATGTAAAGTTTATATGGTTCGTGTAAGTTTTGACCAGAAGCCGTTCCGAAAAATGATGATGAACACATACGGTGCAACCTGTATTCCAAGCCCAAGTATGGAAACCCAGTCGGGAAGGAATATTCTTGAAAAATATCCCGATACTCCCGGAAGCCTTGGCATTGCAATTTCCGAAGCTATTGAAGAGGCAGTCAGTGACCCAAAGGGTGAAACCAGATATTCTTTAGGTTCAGTACTGAATCATGTTATGCTTCATCAGACAGTTATCGGGTTGGAGGCAAAAAAACAGCTTGCCAAGGTTGGCATAAAAAAACCTGATATTGTTATCGGCTGTTGTGGTGGTGGCAGTAACTTCGCAGGAATTTCATTTCCGTTTATGTATGATAAAATCAATGGTGCAGACATTCAGATAATCGGGGCTGAGCCATTCAGCTGCCCGACTCTTACCAAGGCTCCGTTTATATATGACCACGGTGATGTGGCAAAATTAACGCCGCTGCTGCCAATGTACAGTCTGGGGCATTCATTCATTCCGGCACCGATTCATGCCGGAGGCTTGCGTTATCACGGAATGGCACCGCTTGTGAGTGCTGCCTTACGTGACGGGCTGATGGATGCAATTGCAGTTCATCAAAGTGAATGTTTTGAGGCAGGACTTCTTTTTGCAAAAACCGAAGGAATTATTCCTGCACCTGAAACCACACATGCAATTGCGGCAACCATCCGCGAAGCGAAAAAAGCAAAGGAGGAAGGAAAGGAGAAGGTAATTCTTTTTAACTTTAGCGGACATGGTTTGATGGACCTTGTAGGATATGACAAATATCTTTCGGGAGTTTTGGATGATTATGAATATCCTGAGTCTGAAATTGCAAAGAACCTCAAAGAACTTGAAGGTTTGCCGCTTCCGAAATAAGTATTTTTTAAGATAAATTGTAAAGACACACGGAGATGAAATGAATTTCTGTGTGTCTTTCTTTTTTTTTAAAAGAAAGCATATACCAGTTCGTCAGGTACGTCAGATAAAAATGATTCAAGTTTTTGCCTTATCTGCGGGTATAAATGCATTTTGCCAATCAGGGATTTATTCAGTTTTACTGCATCGTTTTCTGAAAAATAATTTCCCGAAACGGTTGAGTTTTTAATTATTCCTTTTTCAACATTCAGTTCCACATTAAGCTTTTTACCGAATATCAGCTGTTCATTTTTGAATGTATATTTTGGTGAATACCCGAAATTCCATTCAGGCGTACTGAATTTTTCGTCAGCAAGTTTATAAATTGCCGCATTGTTAGAATCACTCAGAGTGTAAATTATAGATTTATTGTTTTCAAGCTGGAAATTAATCAGGAAAGAGCTGAAATCCTGAATTGATCGGTGACTTTTAAGTAGGGGCAGGATGTTGGTTACAACACTTCTGACCGACTGAACTGCTTTTCCGTGATATTTGCCGGGTGTAACTTTTAATGATTGCCCCAGTGTTTCAAGATTCGAGTCGAACAGAAGCGTGCCATGATGAAGTACCCTGTTTTTATAAATGTGCTGTGCATTTCCCGAAATTTTTTTTCCGTCAATAGTCAGGTCGCTCCGCCGAGAGCTTAATACCGTAATACCAAGTGTGGCAAGAGCATCTTTTATCGGTTGTGTAAAACGGTTGAAGCTTATTTCAGCCGGACTTTCAACGTTTTGAATTATTGCAAAGTTGATATTTCCCGAATCGTGAAAAACAGTACCGCCTCCCGAAATTCTGCGTGCAACGGTTATGTTGTTTTTATGAACAAAGGGATAATTGATTTCGGCCATGGTATTCTGGTGTTTTCCAATAACTACGGTGTCATTGCTTTGCCACAGCATAAAAATATTTTCCGAAAAATTTTTCAGCAGGTATTCTTCAGCTGCGAGACAAAAAAAAGGATTGTTGTTTTTAAGTTCAATACAAAGCATTTTTCTGCTTTTTGCTGCAAAGTTATTATTTTTTATAGCCGTTAATGAAATGATAAAAATTAAAGCATTATTTTATACTGAATGTGTTTATGAAAACTGAAAAGATTTCGGGTAAACCGGCTTTTCCGGCACTCAATTTTTTTACCTTAGCAAAAAAATATTCTGATGAGGGTAGTTATTCAAAAAGTTAAAGAGGCAAAAGTAACCGTTTCGGGTGAGGTAATTTCGTCAATCGGACAGGGTTTGCTGGTTTTGTTAGGGATTGAGGATTCTGACAGTGATGAGGATATCGACTGGCTTGTAAAGAAAATAGTTCAGCTCAGGATTTTTAATGACGAAAACGATGTTATGAATCTTTCGGTTCAGGATATTGACGGTGAAATTATTGTGGTAAGTCAGTTTACCCTTCATGCAAGCACCAAAAAAGGAAATCGCCCTTCGTATATTCGTGCGTCCAAACCTGAGTTTGCAATACCCATGTATGAGAAATTCATTAAAAAAACCGATGAGGTTTCAGGTAAAAAAGCAGGAACCGGAGTTTTTGGTGCAATGATGGATATTTCGCTTGTGAACGACGGCCCTGTTACCATAATTATTGATTCAAAACAAAAAGATTTTTAATAAAAATGAAACCGGATCAGATTACAATAGATGAAGCCCAGCAGATGGTGGACAAATGGATAATGACAACAGGAGTCAGGTATTTCAGCGAACTTACCAACATGGCTGTTTTAACCGAAGAAGTTGGAGAACTGGCACGCATCATGGCCAGAAAATATGGTGACCAGTCGTTTAAGGAGAGTGATAAAAAATATGATTTAGCTGATGAAATGGCCGATGTGCTTTGGGTGCTTCTTTGTCTTGCCAATCAGACCGGAGT
>CAZXTX010000041.1:3842-5209 GCA_964643695.1 uncultured Mariniphaga sp.
TTGTCTTTAAACTCGTTCATTTTTTCGGTTGCGTATTCGATTCCGCCTTTTTTCATAACAAGCTGAATCAGTTCTTCCACTGCCGCACGGTTTTTATTTTTTTTCCTTACAAGACTTAAAATTCTTCTTTTTTCACTGTTGTCTGAGTTGTTTAAAACATAAAGCAGCGGAAGTGTGATTTTTTTTTCCTTAATGTCGTTTCCGGTGGGTTTTCCGATTATTCCCTTTGCCTGATAGTCAAAAATGTCATCTTTAATCTGGAAGGCAATTCCTGCATTTTGGCCTATTCTGTACATTTTTTCGGGTATTTCAGAATCATCGGTAACCGAGGCAGCACCAATTGCCATACTGGTTGCAATTAACGAGGCGGTTTTTTTGCGAATAATTTCAAAGTAGGTTTCTTCATCAATATCAAGTTTACGGCTTTTTTTTATCTGCAGAATTTCACCTTCGCTCATATCCTGCACTGCACGTGAAATAAGATGCAGAAAATTGTATTTTTTGTGTTTCAACTGAAGCAGCATTCCCTTAGCAAGTATGTAATCACCAACAAGTACGGTCAGCTTGTTTCGCCAGAGGGCATTTACGGAAAACAGTCCGCGCCTTTCATATGCCTCGTCAACCACATCGTCGTGTACAAGTGTTGCAGAATGGAGCAGCTCAACCGAACAGGCGGCAAGTTGTGAGGATTCATTTGTATCGCCGTGCAGCCTGGCTGACAGAAATACAAATATCGGCCTTATCTGTTTCCCTTTTGAGCGGTAAATGTAGTTGAGAATAGTACCGAGAAGCGGCACATCGCTTTTTAGTGCTTTCTTAAAATATATTTCAAAATCTTTTAGTTCCCTTTCGATGGGTAACTTTATTGATTTTACTTTTGTCATTGGCAAATATTACTTTTTTACAGAAACGAACATAAAACAAATAAGTTGAAAAAAATATTTTAACCTGAAAAAATAGTGACAAATAAAGTAATTCAAAAGGTTTCTATATACTAATAGCTTTACAAATTGTATCTAAATATTTATATCTTTGTAAATAAATAAAAAAAATTGAAAGTGGCAAAGACCAATGTATTAGATGACAGCAAATTAAACGATGCTGCAAATATGTTAAAAGCGATTGCGCACCCAATGCGGATTGCAATTTTAAGACATCTTGAGGGAGGAAAGAAACTTACAGTAACCCAGATTCATTTTTTACTTGAAATTGAGCAATCAGCTACTTCACATCATTTGGGTATTATGCGCGATAAAGGTGTGTTATGTTCCAAAAGAGAAGGAAAAAATACTTTTTATTATCTGAAAAATGATATTATAACCCAAATAGTTGATTGTCTTGAAAAATGTGTTTGCGATTAAACTGCT
>CAZXTX010000041.1:5309-13673 GCA_964643695.1 uncultured Mariniphaga sp.
ATATTACTTTTTTTTGTCAAATTCAATTTTAATCAGTTGTTTGAGAAAATAATGAATATAACTATATTTAAACTCTTTTTTCAGGTGAAATAAGAAAAATTAAATACCTGTCCAATTAAAACTTTTATTTGTTATGGAAAAGAAATCTAATAAAAATGCAGTAACAAGGAGAGCATTCCTTGGTACAACTGCTGCTGCGGCAGCAGGATTTACTATTGTGCCGAGCAGTGTGGTAGCCGGCCTCGGACACAAAGCCCCGAGCGACAAGCTTAACATTGTTGGTGTTGGTGTTGGCGGAATGGGCTTTGCCAACCTGAAGAATCTTGAAACAGAAAACATTGTTGGTCTTTGTGATGTTGACTGGAGATACACCGGCGGAAATGGAGTTTTTGACCGTTTTCCGAAAGCTAAAAAGTACAAGGACTGGAGAAAAATGTATGATGAAATGGGTAAAAATTTTGATGCAGTGGTTGTAGCCACGGCAGACCATACCCACGCCATTATTGCTGCTCATGCAATCACAATGGGAAAACATGTTTATGTTCAGAAGCCGCTTACTCACACGGTTTACGAATCCCGTTTGCTTACCAAACTTGCTGATAAGTACAAAGTAGCCACATCAATGGGTAATCAGGGATCCTCCGGTGAAGGTGTCAGCCTTACAACCGAATGGCTTGTTAACGGCGAAATTGGTGAAGTAACAAAAGTTGAAGCTTTTACTGACCGTCCAATCTGGCCGCAGGGACTGAATACTCCCGAAGTAGGGCACTGGGTTCCCGAAACCCTTGACTGGGATTTGTTTGTTGGTCCTGCAAAAATGCGTCCTTTCAATGAAATATACCATCCCTGGAATTGGCGCGGATGGTGGGATTACGGAACAGGAGCTCTTGGTGATATGGCTTGCCATATTCTTCATCCTGTATTTGTTGGTCTTGAACTGGGGTATCCCATTCATGCACAGGGAAGCTCAAGCCTGTTACTGAATGATTGTGCACCTGTTTCTGAAGTTGTGAAACTTACGTTCCCTGCCCGTGCAGCCAAGCGTGCATGGAAAGGAATGAAGAAAAATGCACCGCTGCCGCAGGTTGATGTTCACTGGTACGATGGCGGAATTAAATGGGAATTACCCGAAGGCTGGCCGGCAGGAAAGAATCCTAATGATGCCGGTGGAGGAGTAATTTTCCACGGAACAAAAGACAAGCTTATTTGTGGTTGTTATGGTGTAAATCCATGGTTGCTGTCGGGCCGTGTGCCGGATGCACCAAAATTCAGAAGAAGAATTGACAAGGCTACAAGCGGCGGCCACGAAAAAGACTGGGCACGTGCATGTAAAGAAAATCCGGAAAACCGTGTACCAACTGCATCTGATTTCAGTGAAGCCGGACCATTCAACGAAATGGTGGTAATGGGTGTGCTTGCTGTTCGTTTGCAGTCACTCAACAAGGTTCTGGATTGGAATGGTGAGAAAATGGAGTTTACCAACCTTACAGATGATGAAAAAATCCGTACAGTGGTAAAAGATGGTTTTGAAATAAAAGACGGCCATCCCACTTTTGCAAAAACATGGACCGACCCGGTTCCTGCAAAAGAATTTGCTGCCGAGCTGATTAAGCACACATATCGCGAACCATGGAAACTTCCTGATATGCCTGCATAAATTAGTTAAATAAAATATGTGATGGGTGTCTTGACGGACACCCATTTTTTTTGCAATTTCTTTAAATTAGATGTCGAAAAAAGTATTTCTTTGTAATTGTTAAGTTTAAATATTATTAAACAATAAAATTTCTCTATTTTGCATCACCCGTTTTCGGTAAAAGTTTTTAAATAATGGTTAAGACAGAAAACAGAGTTTCACGGCGTAAATTTGTAGGTATCACAGCTTCAGCAGCTGCCGGATTTACAATTTTGCCTTCATATGTTATTGGCGGTTTGGGTCACCAATCTCCGGGTGACAAACTTAATATTGCCGGAATTGGGGTGGGAGGATACGGATATGTTAATCTGCGCAATCTGGAAACCGAAAATATTGTTGCCCTTTGTGATGTTGACCGTAATTATGCTTCAAACTCTTTCAAGCGCTGGCCAATGGCAAAACAGTATATGGATTTTCGGGAAATGTTCGAAGTGCAGAAAGATATTGATGCAGTTGTTATAGCAACTCCTGATCATATCCATGCACTTGCCGCAATGATGGCAATTCGTAAGGGAATTCATGTTTTTGTTCAGCAGCCGCTGTCTCATACTATTTATGAATCGCGTGTAATTGCCGAAACTGCTAAACAGTATGGTGTGGCTACCCAAATGGGTAATCAGGGAAACTCAGGAGACGGTATCAGAAAAATTTGTGAATGGATTTGGGCGGGAGCTATTGGTGAAGTTACCAAAGTGGATGCATGGACTCCCCGTCCGTTTTGGCCGCAAAATATTTATATTCCTGATCGGGGAAAAAGAGTACCGCGCGATTTGGACTGGGACTTGTTTTTAGGCCCGGCAGCATGGCGCGAATACAGCAGTGTTTATCATCCGTGGACATGGCGCGGATGGTGGGATTTTGGTTCGGGTGCGCTGGGCGATATGGGTATTCATGTTTTGGATCCGGTGGTGAAAGCACTGATGTTGCAACATCCCGATTCGGTTGAGGCGAGTTCTTCAGAGTTTAATACCGACTCAATGCCGGAATCTCAGTTTGTTAAGTATGAATTTCCGCGGCGCGACAATCTGCCCAAGGTTGCAATGCCCGAAGTTACGGTTAACTGGTATGACGGTGGATTGATGCCGCCTCGGCCCGAAGAGCTAAGAAATGATGAAATGATGGGGGATGAAAACGGCGGATGTGTTTTTTACGGAACACGCGGTAAGATTATGTGTGGTACATTTGCGAAAGATCCAGTTTTACTGCCGACAAGCGAAATGGAACACTTTCAGGAACCGGTTAAAACCGAGCGCAGAATTTCAAAACCTTTTGAGGGCGGACATGAGCAGGACTGGGTGCGTGCCTGTAAAGAACCAAAGGAAACCCGTTTGCAGGCTACTTCAAATTTCAGTTATTCAGGGCCTTTAAGTGAAATTGCTTCACTTGGGGTTCTGGCTGTCAGATTAAAGAATTTGAACCGTAAGCTGCTGTGGGATGGTGTGAACATGAGGTTTTCAAATATCGGGTTTAATGACACTATTCGTATTCTGGCAAAATCAAATTTTGAGGTTGTAAGCGGAAATCCCAGAACAAATAATGAATTCGTTACTTTGTCAGCTTATCAGGCTGCTGAAGAATGGATTCGCCGAAACTACAGACAGGGCTGGGAGCAGGTTTAAAACTAATCTGTTTTCCCGGGAAACTGAAATTCATGATAATTTATCAGCGTGTGCCCCGTATTTTTTTCTTTTCCTTCTTTGATAAATGGAATGAACCAGTTTTTCAATTCCGATAAATGGAAAAATCAAAAATCCTGCAATTGTTGTTATAAGAATTTCGTTGAAGGAGAGCGGTACCGATTTGAAAATTGAATGCATAAACGGTGCATATATAAATACCATGTGAAGCCCCAGTACAATGCCAATTCCTGCATATACCGACGGATTGCTGAAAAGGCCGATTTGCCATATTGAGTTATGCAGCGAGCGGCAGTTGAGCATGTAAAAAATCTGAAATAAAATAACAAAAGTAACTGCAATGGTTTGTGCCTTTGTCAGTGCAAGGGAAGGATCAAGCCCGTTTTTCTGGTATAATGAATAGAAACAGATAAAAAGAATGATTGTACCTGCCGTCATCAGCAGTGATACTATAATCAGCCGGAAAGTGACAAAACTGTTGAACAGAGGCGCATTTGGAATACGCGGCGGGCGTTTCATCACATTTGGCTCTTTCACTTCAAAAGCCAGTGGAAGCGCAAGTGCAACAGCAGCTATCAGGTTAATCCATAAAAGCTGGGTTGGCAGCATAGGCAGCAGAAGTTCTCCGGCAGACAGATTAAACGGGAAAAAAGCAATGCCGTAAACCAGAATGAAAGCCAGTCCTAAATTGGTTGGAAGCAAAAATGCCAGTGACTTTAACAGGTTGTCATAAACCCGGCGGCCTTCTTCAACGGCAGCACTTATGCTTGCAAAATTGTCATCGGCTAAAACAATATCCGATGATTCCTTTGAAACGGAAGTTCCGGTGATTCCCATGGCAATACCTATGTTTGCCTGTTTTAATGAAGGGGCATCGTTTATACCGTCACCGGTCATGGCAACTATCTGGTTGTCTGCCTGAAGTGCCCTTACAAGCCTGAGTTTGTGCTCAGGGGCAACACGTGCAAAAATGTTGGTGTTGTCTGCCATTTCAGAAAAAGTCTCATCATTCATTGCAGCAAGTTCGTTGCCTGTCAGAACTTCTCCTTTTTCCGACAATCCCAGTTCCGTACCAATTGCCCGGGCAGTTTCCCTGTGGTCGCCTGTAATCATTTTTACGACAATTCCGGCATCATGACATGCCCTGATTGCATCAATCGCTTCGGTGCGCGGAACATCAGTCATTCCCAAAAGGCCGGAAAACTGAAATCCGCTTTCGGTTTCATCATCTTTGAACAGGCCACTGTTTTTGGGTTCTCTATTTTTATGTGCAACTGCAAGAACCCTCATTCCTTTGGCAGCCAAGCTTTCAACCTCTGCAGAAATATTGTCGTATTCGGGTTTTCCAATGATGCATCGTTTCAGAATGACCTCGGGAGCACCTTTAATAATTATTTGCTGACTTTCATTACTGATTAAGGTTGCCATATACTTTGTTTCCGAACCGAACGGAATAACATCAATTACTGAGTTTGCATCACGAATTTTTTCAATATCAATTTTTGCTTTATGAGCAACAACAATCAATGCTATTTCGGTTGAATCGCCTGTGGTTGTGTACTCGTTGTTTTCAAACCTGAAGTCAGCACTACTGCACAAAACGGCGTTTTCAAGTAATTTGACAGCTTCTTCGGGTAAATTTTGTATTTCGGTATCGTTTTTCAGAAAGGTGCCTTCCGGATTGTAACCGGCACCGGTAACTTTGAGATTGTATTCCGGTGTCCAAAGCCGGCTCACTGTCATTTCATTTTTGGTGAGAGTACCGGTTTTGTCGGTGCAGATAACCGTTGTGCTGCCAAGTGTTTCCACTGCCGGCAATGTTCTGATAATCGCTTTTCTGCCTGCCATACGCTGAACACCAACGGCCAGCGCAATTGTAACCACAGCAGGCAGCCCTTCGGGAATTGCACCGACAGCCAGTGCAATTGCAAAAATCAGACTGTCTTTAAGTGCCATATTTAATGGAACTCCGTTTGATGTGGCACGTATTGTCCCGATTATCATTATTACAACTGTTAGTACAATAATACCGATAGTCAGATATTTTCCGATTACCGCAAGTTTTCGGGTGAGGGGTGTTTCCAAATCGGTAGTTTCACTGAGCATATCTGAAATTTTACCCAGCTCGGTGTCCATTCCGGTTGAAGTAACAACTGCTCTTGCAGTTCCGGTAACCACAAGTGTTCCACTGTAAACCATACAGGTACGGTCACCAAGGGTAGCATCCGGTTCAGCAGGCAGTACTGATTTTTGTGCAGGAAGAGACTCTCCCGTCAATGCAGCTTCTTCAACTGTCAGGTTTTTTTGCCATATCAGCCGCATATCAGCCGGCACACGCACTCCGGCTTCAAGTTCTGCAATATCGCCGGGTACAATTTCTGAAACCGGAATTGATGTTTTTTGTCCGTTTCGGTAAACCGTTGCATTTTCGGGAACCATTTCGCTGAGTGCTTCAATGGCTTTACCTGCTTTAAATTCCTGAATAAAACCGATGAAAGTGTTGATTATCACAACTGCCAGGACAACCAGCCCCTCGGTAGGTTTGCCAAGAATAACGGCAAGTGTTCCGGATCCTATCAGTACCCAGATCAGAGGGTTGTTAATTTGTCGCCAGAGCACTGTAAGCCTGCTCTCTTTTTTCTTTTTGATAATCCGGTTGAGGCCATATTTATGAAGCCTTTCTGATGCTTCTTTCGAGGTAAGTCCCGATTCGGAACTGTTCATTTCGTCAATAACTTCAACGAAGGTTTTTGCATGCAGGAAAGCATCATTATTATTTGTCATTTATTGTCATTTTTACATTGCAAAGGTAAAAAATTTGGAAAGAATGTTTTCTAAAATCATTTAATGATGCTTAATTTTAATCAGATAACACCTTAAATTGATTTTTAGGTGAATGTGTGTTGTTTCAGTTGATTTTATGGAATATTTTAACCGGAATCAGTACTCCTTCGGTTTTTTAAATACATTACCGATACCCTTACCTAATTTCTGAATTGTTTCAATTCCCTTGCTTAGCTGCTCGGTGGTGATTTCATCATATCCTTCAATTCCGTAATCCTGATTATACTGTTGCGGAAATATTATCAGCCTGCTGTTTAATGAAAAATGTTTTTCCAGTTTGAAAGGCAGATTTTCCAGTATAGCCATGTGTGAAGCAGCCCCTTTGCGTGCAGAAACCAGAATAAACACGTCATCTTCGCGAATATGTCTGGCAAGAATAAGAAAATCCTCCCAGTCATCGAAATGTGATATTTCGTAAGAAGCAGAAAGTTTAGTCTGTTTAAAAATTTTGGTTATTGCATTTTCAGTTGAGTCATTACAGTAAATTTTAATCGGGATGCTTAACTCCTGAGCTAATATGGCTACTTTGGCAAGCCAGTATTTAAATCCTTTTTCATGTTCTGCAAACGGCGGTATGGTAATAACTATTCTTTTATGCAGAACAAGCGGTTTTTCCAGATGGCAGATAAAGGTACACTTATCGGTATTGGAAAGAATGCTGTCAACCTTGTCACCTATTAGTTTGGCAATCAGTCCTGTGCGTCTCGGCCAGCCGAGAACAATTATATCAGCCATTATTTCTCTGGAAATTCGTGAAATTCCGCTTGCCGGATTATGGTCGATGGTGGTAATGATATTTACATTGGTTTCGGATGCGGAAGCCTGTCTGACAAACTGCTCTAATTTGTTTCTTGTTTTCAGGATATTGCTTTCTGCTTCATCATTGTTTGAAACCACAGAAAGAATTGAAATCGGATTTACTGATTTTTTGTCTTTTATATAGATTGAAAACTCAAGCAGTTTTTCTATGTTATCGATGTTGGCAATAGGCAGCAGAATATGTTCGTTATTGATGCTGTTTTTCTTTTTCAATTCGTCTGTTTCATCTTCTGATTCAATTACAATTATTTTTGCTGCCTTTTCAGTGGCAAATGAAGCTATAACACAAGTAATCAGAATTAAAATAATTGTTCCGTTAAGTATGTTTTCATCAAGAATTTCAGCTCTGTATCCTACCAGAATAACGGCAAGTGTTGCTGCGGCATGAGCTCCGCTAAGTCCGAAAATAAGCTGTCTCTGCACTTTTGAGTATTTGAAAACCAGCTGTGTAAACCAGGCGGCAAGCCATTTTCCGGTGATTGCAACAACCGAAAGGGTTCCGGCAATAATCAGTGCCATTGGCCCGCTCAAAATTACGCTCACATCAACAAGCATTCCCACACTTATCAGAAAAAACGGGATAAACAGTGAATTTCCGATAAACTCTATGCGGTTCATTAAAGCTGATGAATGAGGAATAAGTTTGTTTAATGCCAGTCCTGCCACAAAAGCTCCTATAATCGGCTCAACTCCCGCAACTTCAGCTAAAAAGGCAGCAAAAAACACAACCGACAGAACGAAAATGTAATGGGAATGTTTTTCACTTTCAAGCTTCATAAAAAACCATTTGGCAATTCTGGGAATAATCAGGAACATGATTGCTGAAAATATAATCAGTGAAACTCCCAGGCGAATCCAGAACTCCTGATTAAGACTGCCCTGGCTGTTCCCCATAATTACGGCAAGGATAATAAGAACAGCGGTATCGGTTAAAATAGTTCCGCCAACTGTTATTGCCACCGCCTGATTCTTTGAAACTCCGAGCTTGCTTACAATCGGATATGCCACAAGTGTGTGTGTGGCAAACATGCTGGCTGTAAGAAGGCTTGCATTAAAGTCATAGCCAAGTAGATATCGGCATACAGGATAGCCAATTCCCAGCGGAATAATAAAAGTAAAAAAACCGAATAAAAGGCTTTTGTTTCTGTTGGCTTTAAATTCGTTTAAATCCAGTTCAAGGCCTGCAATAAACATGATGTACAAGAGGCCGATGGTTGAAAAAAGATCTATTGCCGAACTTTTCTCAAGAATTCCCAGACCGTACGGACCAATTACCACTCCTGAAATAATAAGTCCGATTATACCGGGAATGTTAAGTCTCCGAAGCAGGATGGG
Source organism: uncultured Mariniphaga sp. (assembly GCA_964643695.1). Classification (GTDB taxonomy): domain Bacteria; phylum Bacteroidota; class Bacteroidia; order Bacteroidales; family Prolixibacteraceae; genus Mariniphaga. Next base: position 13,641 of record CAZXTX010000041.1, read on the forward strand.
TGACAGAAGAATGATGAACAGAATTAATGAAAA
>CAZXTX010000042.1:0-13521 GCA_964643695.1 uncultured Mariniphaga sp.
ATTTTGGTTCACCGGTAACTAAAAATGAAACGGGATTATTGCTTAAATTAAATTTACGGTCAGTTTCAATACGGATATTGCCCTGCCGGTCAAGAATATAGATTTGCGACTTATCATTGAAAACGATAAAATCCTTTCCTTCTGCCCTGAAGTGCTGTGCCGGAACCGTAACTTCATGCTCTGTCTGATCAAACTTCCAGCCTGTAATAATTTTACCCGTACCGTCATACACATACATCTTTCTGTCCTTACCAGCCACGAAAAAACGATAATTTCTGTTGTTGTCGTAATCAAACACTGCAACGGCATTGGTGGCGGGCGACTTAAAAGTTACCGGAAAACCGGTCACATTATTCCCGTTTCTATCAATAACATAAAGTTTTTCATCAGTATTAAAAAGAAACTGAAGTTTGCCGTTCTTATATAAATCCACCTGCTCAATTTCGCTCATTATTTTACCTAAAACAGGTGCACTCCAGCGTACCTGTCCCAAATGATTAATCAGATGAATATTGCTCTGTTCATCCTGAACAACTATTTCACGAACCGCCCTGTTCAGATGATTTACTGCCAATAGTGGTTTACCCGCAATATTACTTCCTGTTTCGCTTTCCCAGGTAGTCTGTGCATCTTCTCCTGAATCGGATTGAAAATCGAGCAGAGCTGTATTTTCAAAATTTCCTTTGCTGTACTGAATCTGCAAACCAGCAAAGCTAAATCCGCGGATGATTTCTTCTCTTTCATTTATTTGCTTAACAAAAGGAGCAGCAAAAATTTCATCACGCAAACCGTAAACCCTGTTAATATCGGCAAAAACAGTTATGCCGGCTTTTCCTGAAACACTCTGGCTAAAACGTTGATAGCGGCTGTTTCCGGCAAGTATATTACCATTTATCCTGCTGCGAATGTACTCTTTAACACCCTGTTCCGAATTTGAAAACAACAGTACATTTTCATAAAAAACCGCAAACCGTGCTTCTGCAATGTTAAAAGGAGCACCCAGCCATAATCCGGGAAAAGAGGGATATGGAAATTTATAAATACGAAAACGGTTGTCATTGCCGGCATCAAAATCTTTGAATAATTCCTGAATGTCAACACTGTTTCTTGAGGCATAATTTGACATTATCTGATGAAACTGTTTTTCAGCTTCAGAACGGTTTTCCGTCTGAACAATAAAATAGGTGGTTTTATCGGCTGTATTAACCGGTATTGCAGAAATGGCAACTATCACTTCATCTTTTACCACCGACTGAAGTGTGTTTCGGAAATTTACCCTGAAACCACTGTCAAAACGTTTCATCCGCTCTTCGCGGTGGTAATATGCAGGTGAATGGGTATAAAACTTTTCAAGCTGTTTAAAAAAATGATTTTTTGAAGAAAAAGTATAACTGCAGAAGAAAGAGGTGTTTTGTGGCAGATATGAGGCTGCTTTGCTGCGAACGGGCTGCTGTCCCTTAAAAACAGCTAAAAAATGATTAAGTGAATCATCGGCGGCCGAGCTTCCGCTAAAAACAAGCTGCTTGCCGTTAAAATTAATTCCATACTCACTCCAGGATGCAAATTTTCTGAACTTTTCAGTTTCTGTTGTAAACTGAAAGCGTGATGAAGCTCCGAACTCGTCTGTTTTATCAATACTTTTTCTATTTAAAAAAGCTGAAAAAAATGTGTTTATCCAGTTATGATTCACAAAAAGTGAGACAGACTGCGAACCGGTATTTTTGTTTACTTCCCGAAAGTACTGATTATGATTAATTCCACTGGATGACAACTGCCTCAGGGACTGTTCAATTATTATTGCCCTGGGGCTTGCAAGTAATAAATCCGGTGTAAAGGAGAAGAAAAGGGCATCTCTGTTTTTACTGTCTGAAACTTCTGTTATACGATATTTCCCGTAATCTCTTTCAGAATATTTATATTTATTTACAGGATACAGCCTTTCAATAAAATGCTTCAGGGAGCTTTGGCGGTTTTCAGAACCTGCATTTGTAATTAACAGCGGAACCAGTTCATTTCGCCCGGCAGTACCGTATGCAAGAAGAAATGATTTATTCTTAAAATTTCCTGAAATATTTTCATCGGATTCGATAAGCGAATCGGCTTTTATCAGAAATTCAAACCATTGTGAACCGATTTCCGACTCATTCAGTGCCTGAGCAATATCATTTTTAAGAGGTATGCTTTTTATCGAATTAAGCTCAAAAAAAACAGGTGCGGAAACAGGAACGGCCTTATACATCGAAGTATCCTTGATAAAAGGAATTTTTCTGTCGGAAAAATAGAAATAACCGGCTGCTGCTGCCAGAAAAATGAATATAAAAACAATAAGAAAACGTTTCATTTTTCATTAATTTGACCCAAAACTACAAAAACAAACGGGCTGAAAAATGATTTTATATAAAGAAAAGTTAAAAGGTTAATGTTAATAACTTAACTATAGCTGTTTGGCTACTTCAACTTCCGTAAACGCCTCCACAAAATCACCAACTTTAATATCGTTGAAGTTTTCAACATTCAAACCACATTCGTAACCATTCTTGACTTCTTTCACATCATCTTTAAAGCGTTTAAGTGAGCCAAGATCACCGGTATAAATAACAATTCCGTCACGAATAACCCTCATTTTTGAATTTCTGGTAATTTTGCCGTCGCGGACAATACAGCCTGCCACTGTTCCTACTTTGGTAACCTTGAAAATTTCAAGTACTTCTGCCGTACCGATGATTTCCTCTTTGATATCGGGCGAAAGCATTCCTTCCATTGCCGCTTTAATCTCATTTATGGCATCATAAATAATGGAGTACATACGAATATCAATCTGTTCCTTTTCGGCTAATTTTCTGGCACTCAGTGAAGGTCTTACCTGAAAACCTATCACAATTGCCTCGGATGCTGCTGCCAGCAGAATATCAGATTCTGAAATCTGGCCAACGGCTTTGTGTTTAATATTAACCTGAATCTCTTCGGTTGACAGTTTTATCAAAGCATCAGAAAGTGCTTCAATGGAGCCGTCAACGTCACCTTTAACTATCAGGTTCAGTTCCTGGAAGTTGCCAATTGCAATTCTTCTGCCGATTTCATCTAAAGTAATATGCTTCTGAGTACGAAGCCCCTGTTCGCGTGCAAGCTGTTCGCGTTTGGTTGATATATTCCGGGCATCCCGTTCATTTTCCATAACATTGAATCTGTCACCTGCCTGCGGTGCCCCGTTCAGCCCGAGAATAATGGCCGGCTCTGCAGGCCCTGCCAGTTCAATTCGCTGGTTTCGTTCATTAAACATAGCTTTAATATGGCCAAAATGAAGGCCTGCCAAAACAATATCACCTGCATTAAGGGTTCCGTTTTCAACCAAAACGGTAGCTACGTATCCGCGTCCTTTATCTAATGTTGATTCAATAACAGTTCCGGTTGCCCTTCTGTCTGGATTAGCTTTCAGTTCAAGCATTTCTGCTTCAAGCAGCACTTTCTCAAGAAGTTCATTAACACCGTTTCCTTTTTTTGCCGAAATATCCTGTGACTGGTATTTTCCTCCCCAGTCTTCAACCAGATAGTTCATATTTGCCAGTTCCTCCTTCACACGTTCGGGATTAGCTGATGGTTTATCAATTTTATTAATTGCAAAAATAATAGGAACCCCTGCAGCAGAAGCATGGTTAATGGCTTCAACAGTTTGAGGCATCACATTATCATCGGCAGCAACAATAATAATTGCAATATCGGTAACCTGTGCCCCGCGTGCACGCATTGCCGTAAATGCTTCATGCCCCGGAGTATCAAGGAAAGTGATTTCCTTGCCGTTTTTAAGGGTAACGTGATAGGCACCGATATGCTGTGTAATTCCACCGGCTTCACCGGCAATTACGTTGGTATTTCTAATATAGTCAAGCAGCGAAGTTTTTCCGTGGTCAACATGGCCCATAACCGTAACTATGGGTGAACGCGGTTTCAGGTCTTCGTCTGTATCTTCCTCCTGTTCAATTGACTCCTGAAGGTCGGCACTTACAAATTCTACCGTAAAGCCAAATTCTTCGGCTACAATTGAAAGTGTTTCTGCATCAAGCCTCTGATTTATGGAAACAAACAAACCCAGGCTCATGCACGATGAAATAATTTCGTTCACATTAGCATCCATCATAGTAGCCAGTTCGTTAACAGAAACAAATTCTGTAACCTTAAGGACTTTCATATCTTCGCTTTGTTTTTCCAAATCGGCCTGCATTCTTTCACTTGCCGCAACTCTCTTTTCCCGGCGGTACTTTGCACCTTTTGATTTTCCTTTTGATGTTAACCGCGCCAGTGTATCTTTAATCTGTTTCTGAACTTCTTCCTCATCAACTTCTTTTTTAAGAAGGATTTTTTTTCTTTTGCCCGGTTTTGCTGCTTTCGGATCAACTTTGCCTTTACCCTGTCCTTTTTCATCGAGTTTGACACGGCCGGTTTCCTTTATCCTTTTGCGCCTTTTTCTTCTGGAAGCAACATCAGAAATATCCTTTCCTGATGTTTCTCTGCTTTCGGCAAGTTCTATTTTCCCGACAACTGTAGGCCCTTCAAGCTTTTCTGCATGTGCCCTGATGATTTCTGCTTCGGCTTCAGCCGGTTTTTCCGGTTCACTCACAGATACGGAAACCTGTTCTTTTTGCCTGATTGCGGCATCCTTCAGTTTTTTACGTTCTTTCCGTTCTTTTTCGCGTTCTTTCCGCGATTTTTTTGGAGGCCGGGTTTTTTGATTGAGCTGATCCAGATCAATTCTTCCGACAACTTTAACCTCCTCTACTTTTGGTATAATTGTTTCGATAACGTCTTCTTTAGGTTCTTCCGGTTCTGCCTGTGGCTTAGCCTTTGATTCAGGAATTTCAACCGGTTCAGGTTTTTTTTCTTCTTTAACTTTTGTAACAGGTTTTTCTTCTTTTTTTACTGCTGTTTTCTTTTTCTCAGGTTCGGGCTTTACTTCCTTTTTAGCAGGTTTTTTAAGACTTTCAAGATCAATTTTTCCTACAATTTTAAGCTTCTCTTCCGGTTTGGATTTTTCAACAGGAACTTCTTCTTCTTTCTTTTTGCTTTTGGAAGCAACCGGCTTTTTTATTTTGGTTGTCGGGATTATCTCTTCAACTTCTTCATCTTCTTCAAAAAAATCTTCCGACTCATCTTCGTCTGCTATATCATCTATTGTAATAACTTCCTGTTTTGGCCTCTGGCTTTTCAAAATAATTTTTTCCGATTCTTTTTTCAGATGTAGATCAACCTTGTACTCTTTTTCTAAAAGAACCAGTGCATCTTCAGATACTTTTGTATTAGGGTTTGTATCGTATGCAAAACCTTTTTTGTTCAGGAATTCCACTATGGTATGAATACCAACGTTAAATTCTCTTGCGAGTTTACTAAGCCTTATTGTTTTGACTTCTGTCATATAATATTTTTTCTTTTCTGACCCTGTTAAAAAAAGTCTCTGCAAGTTTAAGCAAAAAGCTTCTAAAAAATTTAATTCTTTTATTATTCAAATTCAGCTTTCAGCACCTTTAACACGTCGTCAATGGTTTCATCTTCCAAATCGGTACGTTTAATCAGTTCATTACGGGGAATATTAAGCACATTTTTGGCTGTATCACAACCAATTGCTTTAAGTGCATCAATAACCCAGCTTTCAATTTCATCAGCGAATTCATCCAGATTCACATCATCATCGTCTTCTTCCACTTCGCGGTAAACATCAATTTCATATCCTGTCAACTGGCTTGCCAGCCTGATATTCAACCCGCCTTTTCCGATTGCCAGCGAAACCTCTTCGGGTTTTAAAAAGACTTCAGCACGTTTATCGTCTTCGTTTATCTTTATGTTGCTGATTTTTGCAGGATTGAGTGCCCGTTTAATATATAACTGTGAATTTGACGAGAAATTAATCACGTCAATATTTTCATTTCTGAGTTCACGCACTATTCCGTGAATTCTGGAACCTTTCATACCTACACATGCCCCAACCGGGTCAACACGCTCATCATAAGATTCCACTGCAACTTTTGCACGTTCACCCGGAACACGAACAATTTTTTTGATGGTAATCAGTCCGTCAAAAATTTCAGGTATCTCAAGTTCAAACAGTCGTTCCAAAAATTCGGGAGCAGTTCTTGACAAAATAATCAGCGGATTATTGTTTCTCAGTTCAACTTTAAAAACAATAGCTCTTACAGAATCGCCCTTGCGAAAATAATCGGAAGGAATTTGCTCGGTTTTGGGAAGAATAAGCTCATTTCCCTCGTCATCCAAAATAAGAATTTCCTTTTTCCAGACCTGATATACCTCTCCGGTTACAATTTCGCCTATTTTATCACGGTATTTACCATAGATATTGTCCTTTTCCAGTTCCATGATTTTACCTGCAAGGTTTTGGCGCAGGTTTAAAATTGCCCTTCTTCCAAAATCTATCAGTTTTACTTCGTCGGTTACATCTTCGCCCACCTCAAAGTCTTCATCAATTTTTCTGGCTTCCGACAGTTTTATCTGCAAGTTTGGGTCTTCTACTTCATCATCTTCCACAACAACACGGTTTCTCCATATCTCAAAGTCACCCTTGTCGATATTTATAATGACATCGAAATTTTCATCTGAGCCGTATTGTTTTATCAATACACTTCGAAAAACATCCTCGAGCACGCTCATCATGGTAACCCGGTCAATATTCTTCAAATCTTTGAACTCGGAAAAAGTATCGATAAGATTAATGTTTTCCATTACACTTGCTTTTTATTTAAACGAAATAACAACTTTTGCGCTTTTTATGTCGCTGTATTTTATTTGATGTTCTCTAATAATTAACTGATTTCTTTTATGCCCTTCCACCTTTTCACGGGTTGTGGTTTCAAGCAAAATATATTCGGCAGCTGTTTCCTTCAAAATACCTTTATATTTTTCAGAACTGCCGGTGATGACTTCAATCTCACGCCCCGTGTTTTTCAGATACTGTTCTTTTACCTTAAAGCTTTCAGACAAACCGGGTGACGAAACCTGCAGCTCAAAATCTTCAGTTTCCCTGTCAAGGCTGTTTTCCAAATATCTGCTGATTTCAGAGCACTCGTTTATTGTAATACCGTTATAGCTGTCAATAAAAACTTTAATTACGTTTGACGGGCTTATCTGCACATCAACCAGAAAAGCCTGATCGTCAAGCTTCTTATTAACAAGTTCCGCAATTTTTGTTTTATCTGCCATAATTACCTGTAACAAAATAGGGAACCAATGGTCCCCTATTTAAGGTTTTCATTAAAAATCGGCGCAAAATTAGTAAAATCCTGTTTAATTACAAAAAAATCAATTGCTGATAAATGCCTTAGAGCGAATTAATTAATCTTTTGTATTTTTATCCTGTAAATAAAAATGATTTTGGTGACTGATTATTTAGTTAATAAGAAAAAAATTATCAATGATCCGGTGTTTGGTTTTATCAATATTCAGTCTGAACTGGTATTTGATCTGATTGAACATCCATACATGCAGCGGCTCAGACGCATTAAGCAGCTTGGCCTTTCATATCTTGTTTATCCGGGTGCAAACCATTCCCGCTTTGAGCATGCTTTGGGAGCCAGCCATTTAATGAAACAGGCTATTTCGGTTTTACAAACGAAAGGTTATAAAATTACCAAAGAAGAAGCTGATGCCGTTACTGTTGCGATACTGCTTCATGACATAGGCCATGCTCCGTTCTCACATGTTTTGGAGAATTCGCTGGTGGAAATTCCACATGAAACAATTTCGTTGCTTATGATGAATGAACTGAACCGTCAGTTTAACGGAAAATTATCACTGGCAATCAAGATTTTTAAAAATCAGTATAAAAAACAATTTTTACATCAGCTGGTTGCCAGCCAGCTTGATGTGGACAGGCTTGACTATCTGAGCCGTGACAGCTTTTTTACGGGCGTGGCCGAAGGTATTGTCGGGATTGACCGTATTATTAAAATGTTAACTGTATGGAACGATAATCTTGCCGTGGAATACAAAGGAATTTATTCAATAGAAAAGTTTCTTATTGCAAGGCGGCTGATGTACTGGCAGGTATATTTGCACAAAACTGTGGTTTCGGCAGAAGTTATACTCATAAATCTGTTAAAAAGGGTAAAAGAACTCTGGTCATCCGGTGAAGAAATATTTACCACTCCCACTTTAAAGATATTTTTTAACAACCATTTCACACATTCCGATTTCCTGCAAAATATTCAGGTTGAAAACAAAACCGTACTGAACTGGTATGCCCTTCTTGATGATACCGACATATTAATTTCAATGAAAGAATGGCAGCACCATTCTGACCCTGTAATTTCCAGACTTTCACAAAGTCTTGTCAACAGAAATCTTTTCAGGGTGGAACTTCTCGATAAACCTCCAACTCAGAAGTGGAAAGCCAAAATGTTAAACCAAATTTCAAAACAGATTACAGATAATGAAGAATTATCTCAATATCTTCTTATTACGGGTGAATTAACAAATAATGCTTACAACAGGTATAATGAAAACATTAAAATACTTCAAAAAAACGGACAGGTGAAGGATATGGAAAGTGCTTCTGATATAAACCTTTCGGTTTTAACCAAAACCGTCCGCAAATATTTTGTCTGCTATCCAAAAGAAATTGGACATTAAATAGTTTAAAACTATATTTGCATCGCAAAAAAAAATGAATGGAATTTAAAGCTACAGATATTGCTGCATTTCTGAACGGTGAAATAATTGGAAACAGCAATGTTAAAGTTTCAGGCATATCGAAAATTGAAGATGGGCAGGCAGGAACCATTTCCTTTCTCGCAAATCCGAAATACGAAAATTATATATACAGTACAAACTCATCAATTGTACTGGTAAATCGTTCATTTCTGCCAAAAGCTGAAATTAAGGCGACATTAATTAAGGTTGATGATTCCTATCAGGCGTTTGCCTCGCTTCTAGATTTATATGTACAGACAAAACAGCAGGTACGGCAGGGCATTGAATCACCGGTTTCAGTGCATGAAACGGCAACAATTGAAAAAAATGTTTATATAGGTGCATTTGCGAGTATTGGCAGAAATACCAAAGTAGGCGAAAATTCAAAAGTTTTTCCTCAGGTTTTTTTGGGGAACAATGTTACCATAGGTGAAAACTGCATTATATATGCCGGTGTAAAAATTTATGATGATACCGTAATTGGAAACAACTGCATATTGCATTCAGGATGTGTGATAGGTTCGGACGGTTTTGGATTTGCTCCTCAAAATGATGGCACCTACATGAAAATACATCAGATAGGCAATGTAATTATTGAAGATTTTGTAGAGATTGGTGCAAACACAACAGTTGACTGCGGAACTTTTGGCTCAACAATTATCAGAAAAGGTGCAAAAATTGACAATCTGGTTCAGATTGCACATAACTGTGAAATAGGTGAAAATACTGTGATTGCAGGTCAAACGGGAATGGCCGGTTCCACAAAAATCGGAAAAAACTGCAAATTTGCCGGACAGGTGGGTTTGGCAGGCCATTTAACCATTGGAGACAATGTTCAGATCGGGGCACAATCAGGAGTAACCAAATCAATTAAAAACAACGAGATAGTGTTGTCTTCACCGGCAGTAAATTATAAAGAAGCAATAAAAACATATACGATTATAAGAAACTTACCTGAGCTCCGCAAGGAACTTATACAACTGCAAAAAGATGTTGAATTATTAAAACAGCAAAAAAATACTGTTTCAAAGTAATTGCTTGACATGGCGGAAAAACAAAAAACATTAGCAAATTCTTTTAAAATAGAAGGTACAGGGTTACATACAGGCGTATCGGTAACAATGAATTTTTTACCGGCTCCGGTTAATCACGGTTTCAAATTTAAAAGAACAGACCTTGAAAACCAGCCTGTTATTGAAGCCGATGTTGATTTGGTTGTAAGCACTGCCAGAGGAACTTTGCTGGAAAAAAACGGTGTTCGAATAGGAACTATTGAGCATGCTCTGGCCGCCCTCACCGGAATGGACCTCGACAATGTGCTGATTGAGGTAAACAATGAGGAAGCCCCGATAATTGACGGGAGCTCAAAATATTTTGTTGAAGCTATTGAAAAAGCCGGAGTGGTTGAACAGGATGCCGAGCGTGAATATTTCGAAATTAAAGAAAAAATTGAAATTTATGATGAGCAGTCCGATTCACACATAATAGCTCTTCCTGATGACGAATACCGCCTGAATGTGCTGATTTCATTCAAATCCAAAGTATTAAACAATCAGTTTGCAACATTAAACAGCTTAGACGATTTTAAAGATGAAATTGCAAACTGCCGCACTTTTGTATTTTTACATGAACTGGAATACCTGCTTAACAACAATCTGATTAAAGGCGGAGGTTTAAATAATGCGATTGTAATTATTGATAATGAAATAAGTCAGAAAGAACTGGATCGCCTCTCCAAAATCTTTAATCATGAAAAAGTTGAAGTAAAACCTCAGGGCATTTTAAACAATCTTGAGCTTCATTTCGACAATGAATGTGCTCGTCATAAACTGCTTGATGTTATTGGCGATCTCACTTTGTGCGGCAAGCGTATTAAAGGCCGGATAATAGCCACAAAACCGGGACACAGGGCAAACACAATTTTTGCACAGGCTCTTAAAAACAGCTGGCGTAAAAATTTTGGCGTACCTGAATACGATCCCGATGCAACACCCCTGATGGATACTGTTCAGATAAAAGAACATTTGCCTCACCGCTATCCGTTTTTAATGGTTGACAAAGTTTTGTCAATGACTGATAAAGAGGTTATCGGCATTAAAAACATAACTCATAATGAACCTTACTTTCAGGGGCATTTCCCCAATGAACCGGTTATGCCCGGTGTGCTTCTTATTGAAGCCATGGCACAAACCGGAGGATTACTCGTATTAAGCAAACTTGAAGGAAAATATTCAACATATTTCATAAGAGTTGACAATGTTAAATTCCGAAGGAAAGTTGTTCCCGGTGATACTCTGATATTTAAGGTAATATTAACATCACCTATCAGAAGAGGAATAGCCACCATGAAGGGAGTTACATATGTGGGAACAAAAATTGTTGCCGAAGGTGAGTTTATGGCTCAGTTAGTTAAACAGTAAAAATTAATACAAATTCAATAATTTGTTATGAAACAACCACTGGCTTACGTACATCCGAATGCAAAAATTGCAGATAATGTTGTAATTGAACCCTTTGTGTCAATTGACAGGGATGTTGAAATTGGTGAAGGAACACGAATTGGTTCCGGTGTAACAATTCTTTCGGGTACACGCATTGGCAAAAACTGCAGAATTTTTCCGGGAGCGGTAATAGGTGCAATCCCTCAGGATTTAAAGTTCAAAGGTGAATATACCACTGTTGAAATCGGGGATAACAACACTATACGTGAGTGTGTAACCATTAACAGGGGAACTGTTTCCAAGGGTAAAACAGTTATCGGCAATAACAATCTGCTGATGGCTTATGTGCATGTTGCACATGACTGTATTATCGGTAATTCGGTAATACTTGCAAACAACACACAACTTGCAGGTGAGGTAATAATTGATGACTGGGCTATCATTTCCGGTTTAACAGGTATTCACCAGTTTTGCCGTGTTGGCTCTCATGTTATGATTAGTGGAGGCTCGCTCGTCAGGAAAGATGTTCCGCCTTTTATTAAAGCCGGCAGGGAACCGCTGTCATATATAGGAATTAATTCAATAGGCCTGAGACGCAGAAATTACAATAACGAAAAAATAAGGGAAATACAGGATATTTACCGCTATATATACCAGAAAGGATTAAATACGGCACAGGCTGTTGAAATTATTGAAGCAGAAATGCCTGCATCACAGGAAAGAGATGAAATTCTTCTGTTTGTGAAAGACTCAAAAAGAGGTATTATCAGAGGCTATTTCCCCGACTGATTACAGATTCAAATGTTTCCATCCTTGGGCCTGTAAAGGTATTTTCACACCTTTTCCGGCAATTAAATTGGCACCTTCCGAAGCTTCGGTCATTTCGCCAATTACTGTAAAATCCGGGTCATTGGTGATTTTTTCTGCATCTTCGGGGCTTAGCGTAAACAGAAGCTCATAATCCTCGCCTCCGTTAAGTGCTGCCACCAGCGGATTTATATTCAGTTCTTCTGCCATATTTTTGGTCTGCATATCCATTGGCACCTTTTCCTCAAAAAGCCTGCATCCTACATTTGAATTTCTGCATATATGAAGAATTTCAGAGGAAAGTCCGTCTGAAATATCAATCATCGAGGTTGGTTTTATGGACAGTTTTTCAAAAATACCAATAACATCGGCACGGGCTTCAGGCTTTAACTGACGCGACAGTATATAGTCGTATCCGTCAAGTTGCGGCTGAACTCCGCTTGCTTTAAAAACCTCGTTTTCTCTTTCCAGCAGCTGAAGCCCCATATAAGCACCGCCCAAATCGCCCGAAACGCAAAGAATATCACCGGGCTTTGCCCCGGTTCTAAAAACCTGGCTGCCGGGTGCCGCTCCTCCCAAAACACTAATACTGATTGTCAATCCTGTAAGGGAACCGGAAGTATCGCCACCAACCAAATCAACACCATAATTTTCACATGCAAGATAAATTCCCGAATACAGTTCCTCAACTGCCTCAACCGAAAACTTTTCGGACAATCCGAGATTTACGGTAATATGTTCCGGGCGGGCATTCATCGCATATATATCTGAAAGATTAACTATAACCGATTTATAACCAAGGTGTTTCAACGGAACATACATCAGGTTGAAATGAACTCCTTCGGTCAGCATATCGGTGGAGAACAATACATATCTGCCGTTATAATCAAGTACTGCGGCATCATCTCCCACACCTTTTACAGTACTTTTATTTTTAATTTGAATATGCTGCGTGAGACGGTCAATAAGACCAAATTCACCCAATTCCGAAATCTTAGTTTGTTTATTTAATTTACTCATTAATAACAAAAGAGTTAAAGGTAGTCTATTTACTTTTCACGGAACAAAATTACCCATACTTTTATATCTTTGCAATTTATTTGTAAACAGTATGGATAAACAATTGTTGTTTATCACAAACAGTTAAGAAAATGACAGATCAAGACAAAATATTGGCAGAAGTAACTCAAAGTGAATATAAATACGGATTTTACACTGATATTGAAACTGATATTATTGAAAAAGGATTAAATGAAGATGTAATCCGCACAATTTGGGAGAAAAAAAATGAGCCTGACTTTATGCTGGAATTCAGACTGAATGCATACCGGAAATGGTTAAAGATGAAAATTCCAAACTGGGCTTATCTAAACATAGCACCTATTGATTTTCAGGATATAAGCTATTATGCCGCACCAAAAAAAAATCCCAAGTACCAGAGTCTTGATGAGGTTGATCCCGAATTGCTTGAAACATTCAACAAACTCGGAATTCCGCTTGAGGAACAGAAGCATCTTGCAGGAGTTGCAGTTGATGTGGTGCTTGACAGTGTTTCGGTAAAAACCACATTTCAGGAGGTATT
>CAZXTX010000043.1:0-8373 GCA_964643695.1 uncultured Mariniphaga sp.
AGTTATTTGATCCTGGCTGCTTTTAGCAGCCCGACTGTCAACAGCATATAAAAAATCACATTAATAACAGCAAAAAGATTTATTGTGAAAATTGAAAACTCCCTTGAAAAGCTTAGTATAATATTGTATAAAGTATAATAAAAAAAGTTGCTTGAAAAGTAGAGTAAAACGGCAGAGTTAATCCAGATTAATGATGATTCGGATAATTTTTTAATTTTTGTTTCACGCATAATGCCGGCAAACAGTAAAATTGCAAAGGCAGTCAGCAACAATGCACTTATTGCTCCGGGAATACTTGGAAAACTCATATGATTGTTTAATATGACAATGTTTAACAAACAGAAAAGCTCAAACAGGACTATAATCAGTGCTGTTATTTTTTTGTTTATAAACTTTTCAAGTTCAAGCAGGTAAAAAAGAGATAGAAACAAAAAGGACAATGAAATGTACAGATGCCCCAGGGGCATATTATTTTTAATAATAAAAACTTTTTTGAGCGTTCTGCTTGTAAATTCAGTACAAACGCCGGCAGTGATAAACCAAAATAAAAATTTGTGACTTTTGTTTAAATTCTTAAAATTAATTATACCGACAATAAAAGGTACAAGAATTATATACCATGTGTATCTGTTTATGAACATTTTTTATCAGAAGAAAATACTGGATCTGTCACAGTCCGGCGGACATGGATCTGTAAAATCAAAGACCATTTTTTGTTCAATTATCTTTCTGGTTTCTTTTACTTCTGGATAAATTAAAACATTCATGGTTTTTGAAATTCCAAAAGATATTTGCAGTTCTTTTTTATTTTGTACGTTAAAAATTTCGTGCAACTCATATTTTCCAATCAAGAATGCTTTGGGATAAATATACTTTCTGATACCTGCCCACTCACTTTTTTCATCCAGTTCACCGTCTCTCCATTTTTGATAGAGTTTGATACTTCTGATTGCTTCGGCAGATTGAATTGGTTTGTCCTGATATCCCGGGGAAAGTTTAAAAACCGGATTTTCATAATCTCTGAAAACTTCACCGCTTCCCATTAAAAAAGTAGGAACTGCAAAAGCACATAAAATATACATGTCATTCGCTGTTTTGGCTTCAAGTCCAAGATAAATACGAATACGGTTTTCATTCTCACCGGATAAAACTTTATAAGTTTCTTTATTAAGGGTTATGAGAGGAACATGAAGATTGAAACTCAGTTTTTTTTCCAGTTCAATATTTGATGCCCAGCTTTCTGCCTGCTTGGGAGGTAACTGATCTCGTTTTAAACTTAAATTCTTTTCTGTCATTTTAGCTTGTTTGGAAATATAAAAGTAATCAAAAAAGATATAACAATCTATAAAATGCCATATTAATTTTAAATCTTTATAATTAACCGTAACCGTATTCCGGTAGTTCCTGCCGTTATTGGTAAATTGAAAATAAAAGAGATCTACAGGTTAATTATAGTTGAAAAATGCCGGTATTTTTAAATTATTATTGATAATCAGAATTTTAAAATTTTATTTTTTCATGATTTCTCTATACTTTTGTAACATCAAAAAAATGAATGGGAAGAATTTTAGCAATAGATTACGGTAATAAAAGGGTGGGCCTGGCTGTTTCCGATCCTCAAAAAATTATTGCAGGAAAACTTGCTACTGTGTCGGCACATAAAATATGGGATTTTTTACGTACTTATTTTATAAATGAAAGGGTTGATGAAGTGGTTGTTGGTTATCCTCTTCAGATGAATAATACTGCTTCGGAGGCTGTTGTGTATATCAATCCGTTTATTAAAAAGTTTAAAGAAAGCTATCCTGATATTCCGGTTCATTTAGCCGATGAGAGATTTACCTCAAAAATAGCTTTTCGAACAATGATTGACGGGGGAGTAAAGAAAGAGGGAAGAAAAAACAAGGCTCTGGTTGATGCGGTAAGTGCCACTATAATTTTGCAGGATTATATGGAGCAAAAACGAAATAAAGTTTTATAAAACCGTTGTTTTTAAGTTTAAAAAAAAGTAAAAATGATATATCCGGTAGTTGTTTATGGTGATCCTGTGCTGCGAAAAGTGGCAAAACCAATAGAAAAGAATCATGAGGGGCTGAGTGAAATTATTGAAAATATGTGGGAAACCATGTATCAGTCCGAAGGGGTAGGGCTTGCCGCACCTCAGGTAGGATTGTCAATCAGATTGTTTGTTGTGGATGCATCTGTTGCTGCCGATGAAGAGCCTGAACTGAAAGATTTCAAAAAAGTTTTTATTAATCCTGAAATTGTTAAAACTGCCGGCGATGAATGGGAAATGAACGAAGGATGTCTGAGTTTGCCTGAAATAAGAGAGGATATACTCAGGCAGGATAGTATAAAACTTAAATATTTTGATGAAAATTTTGAGCCGCATGAAAAAGAGTTTAATGGATATGCCGGCAGAATTATTCAGCACGAATATGACCACCTTGAAGGAGTATTGTTTATTGATTACCTTTCACCGCTCAGAAAAAGACTTTTAAAAAGCAAACTTCGTAATATTTCCACCGGTAAGGTTCAGCCAGGTTATCGTATTAAACTTCCGGTTAAAACAGTGTAACTTTTTCTTTTGACTTTCCGTTAATTAGATATTTGTTGCAGAGCATATTTCTAAAAAGTATATCTAAAATAGAGGAAAGTTGGCCGCTGAATTACAAAAAATACCTTTTTTGCGTCCTGTTCTTGCTTTGGCTGCAGGAATTATATTCGGAACAATAGCACCGGATAAACCTGTTATGTTCATTTCATTGTTTATACTTCTTTTTATATTCTTGTTTTTGCTGAACAGAAAATACAGTATTAAGCGAAATACTGTTTTCGGTATTGGCCTTCAGTTGTTGCTGATAATCACAGGAATTACTGTTTATTTACTTCACAACAGAAAGCCTGATTCTTACGATCAGGGAAAATTCTATGCAGAAGTTCACGAGATTTTGCAGGATAAGCCCAAATCATTGCAAACTGTTTTGAAAATAAAGTCAGTATCAAATAATGATTCGGTTTTTGTCTCCAAAGAAAAGGTTATGGCTTATTTTGTGAAATCTTCAAAATCAGAAGAACTTATTCCCGGCGATGTAATTGTTTTTGAGCAAAAGCCTGTTTTTATTAAGAGCAGTAACAATCCGTATGAGTTTGATTACAGTAAATATCTTGGCAGAAAAGGTATTTACAGACAAGTTTATCTGGCAGACAATAAATGGGTAAAAGCAGGTTATAAATCAGAATTTTCTCTTTCAGTAACTGCTGAAAAAGTCAGGTTGAAGCTGATGAATATTTATCGTGCCCATAACATGACCGGAAAAGAATATGATGTGCTTTCGGCACTTACACTTGGCTATAGCCGAGGCCTTGATCCTGAAACGAAAAGGGTGTTTTCATCGGCGGGGGCAATGCATGTTCTTGCTGTTTCGGGTTTGCATGTGGGCATTATTTTTATGGCTGTGAAGTTTCTGTTTGGTTTTTTGAAAAAACGAAGGGCAGGAAGGTTTATCTATCTTTTTTTTGCTCTTGTTTCACTTTGGTCATTTGCATTTATTACAGGTTTGGCACCATCGGTGAAACGTGCTGCAACCATGTTTTCTTTTTTTGTAATTGGTGAGAGCATTAAACGTCAGCAAAATACATATAATTCAATGGCAGCTTCAGCTTTTTTGCTACTTCTTATAAATCCCAACAATCTTTTTGAAGCCGGTTTTCAGCTTTCCTATTCAGCAGTTTTCGGTATTGTGTTTTTACAGCCACGCCTTGTGGCAATATTTAATGCCAAAAATAAAATTGTACTGTTTATCCGGGATTTACTTACGGTTTCTGTTGCTGCCCAAATTGCAACTTTTCCAATAAGTATATATTATTTTAGTCAGTTTCCGACTTTTTTCTGGTTGTCCAATCTGCTGGTAATTCCGGCAGCTACTATTTTAATTCCGTTGGGATTCAGTCTGCTTTTTTTACACTGGATTCCGGTTGTTGCAAAATATGTTTCGGTACTCATTGAATTGTTTATTACACAGTTGATTAATTTTCTTGGCTTTGTTGAAAAACTGCCGGCTTCTGTAATTAATATCTCAATATCGGAAACAGAATTGTTCATTTTAGTTGTTGCTGTTGTTCTTGCATCTTTTTTTATTGCTACCAAAAGGGTAAAATATTTTAAGGGAGCAGTAATTTCGTTTTTGCTTTTGGCATTGGTAATAACAGCAGAAAACATTAACCGGATTTTTAACAGGGAAATTATTGTTTATAATCATAGCGGACCACCTTTGCTTCATTTCATTCATGGAAAAAGAAATTATGCGGTACTTCCTGAAAAAATGGAAGCTACAGATTTTGCACTCAATTCGGTTGAAAATGTATCAAAAAAACTCAGACTTAAAAAGCCATTTGTAATTTCTTGCAATAAGTTGTTTTCTGATGATTATATATTTGTAGATAATGGATTGATTGTGTTTGATGATAAGATTATTTTTAATGGTTTTGCTGATTATCAAAGAGATGAGAAAATAGCAGCCACACATGTAATTGATCCTTCTCCAAAAAATATATCAGAAATTTTAAATAAGCCCGATGTTTTTATTATTTCTTCTGCCCGCTATTCTTATCAGGAATCTGATGCAGCAAACAAAATTTATTATTTGAATGAGAATGGAGCTTTCCGTCAAAAATGGCAGTATAATTTTGATTAATTTTAAATTCCGGTCATCTACGTCAAAAGTGCTTTAAAATATCATAAAATTGCTTTTGATTGGTTTACTTTGTATGTTGATTTTTATTAAAAAGCAAAATGAAAGTTGTAATTGCAGGAGCCGGAGAAGTGGGAACTCATTTAGCAAAAATGTTTAGTGATGATGACCATGATATTGTACTGATTGACGATTCGCCCGAGAAGCTTTCCGATATCAGCAGTGAAGTTGATTTACTTACTGTGGCCGGTTCCGCACATTCTTTTGAAGATTTAAAACAGGCCGGAATTGCCAAAACCGATTTGTTTATAGCTGTAACACCTTCTGAGGAAAGAAATATACTTGCATGCACCATTGCCACATTTCTTGGTGCCGTGCGTACAATTGCACGTATTAACAATTCCGAATATTTAAGGCCTGAACATCGGTTAAAACTGGCAAGTCTGGGAGTTGATGAACTGATTTACCCCGAAATACTTGCAGCCAAGGAAATTGTTGCATCATTAAAACAGACGGGTACAAGGCAACTTATTGAGTTTTCTCATGGCAAGCTCCTGCTGCTTGGAATTAAAGTAAGGGAGGACGCACCTATTCTGAATAAAACATTTGAACAGCTGACCGGTGAAAATAAAGATATTCTGGTAGTTGCAATAAGCAGAAAAGGGCGAACCATAATTCCGGGCGGCTCAGATTATGTAATTGACGGCGATATTGTCTTTTTTGTTACTACTCGTGCTGAGCAGCACCATGTTTTTGAGCTCACAGCTAAAAAAACATTTGAGGTTAAAAACATAATGTTTCTTGGAGGAAGCCGGATAGCCCAAAAAGCAATTGAAAAACTTGGGCCGCAATACAATATCAGGGTTATTGAGCAGAATATTGAGAAGTGTGAACAGATTGCAGCAAGATTTGATAATGTTCTGGTTATAAACGGCGATTGCAGGAATATAAAACTTTTGCAGGATGAAGGCATTGAATTTATGGATGCGGTTGTGGCAACAACCGATAATTCGGAAACAAATATTCTGGTATGCAATCTGGCAAAAACAATGGGTGTGAAAAGAACAATATCGGAAGTGGAAAATTTAGGCTATATGGGAATTGCCGAAAATATGAATATTGGTACGGTGATTAATAAAAAAATGATTTCGGTGAGTTATATCTACCGGTTTACGATAAATGCCAATATTTCAAAAGTGAAATGCCTGACCACAACCGATGCCGAAGTTTTTGAGTTTATTGCCGGTGAAAATGCAAAAATTACACATAAACCGCTTAAAGACACCGGATTTCCGGCTGAAGCAAAAATAGGCGGTATAATCAGAGGTGATAAGGCTTATGTTGCTCATGGCGACACACATATCAGGGCAGGCGACAGGGTTGTTGTGTTTACTTTACCCGCAGCCGCCAAAAAGCTCGAAAAACTTTTTAAATAGCAGGGCAGCTTATGAACTTTAATTTGAGGACAATAATCAGACTGATTGGCTTACTGCTGTTAATTGAAGGAGTAACCATGCTGTTGTCGCTGTTTGTTTCGGTTTTATACAACGAGTATGACAGTACTGCTTTTTTACTTTCTTCGGCAATCTGTTTTGTTCCCGGAATTATAATAATGCTTTTAACACGAAATGACAAACGTGATATCAGCCGGCGCGACGGATATCTGATTGTTACATACGTCTGGATTATCTTTCCGCTGTTTGGCAGCCTGCCTTATATTTTAAGCGGTACAATACCCGATTTTACTAATGCGTTTTTTGAATCGATGTCAGGATTTACAACTACCGGTTCAACAATATTTACCGATATTGAAGCATTGCCGCACGGTATTTTGTTTTGGCGCAGTATGACACAGTGGCTTGGCGGAATGGGAATTGTTGTGTTGTTTCTTGCAATTCTTCCGATTTTTGGTATCGGGGGCATGCAACTTTTTTTAGCCGAAGTGCCAAGTCCTGCCCCCGACAGAATAAACCCGCGAATAAGAAAAACAGCCAAAATGCTGTGGGGAATTTATCTGCTTTTTACAGTTTCTGAAACCTTGCTGCTGTGGTTGTCGGGTATGGAGCTTTTTGATGCCGTATGCCATTCGTTTACAACAATGGCAAGTGGCGGTTTTTCAACTAAACAGGCCGGAATTGCACACTGGAATTCACCGCTTATTCAGTATATTATTGTGATATTCATGTTTTTGGCCGGAACCAACTTTGCACTTTCATACTTTGGTGTAAGGGGCAATATAAAGCAAGTTTTTAAAGATGAGGAATTCAAATATTATGTGCTGTTTATATTGATTTTTACGGTTTTTATTTTTACCGGCCTGATTTTAAGTTCAGGTGGCGGAGTTGAAAAATCATTCAGAGATTCAATTTTCCAGGTGGTTTCAATAATAACCACTACCGGTTTTACTACTGTTGATTATATTTTGTGGCCGCCGATTCTTACAATGTTGCTTTTTGTTTTGTTCTTTTTTGGTGGTTCTGCAGGTTCAACCAGTGGCGGAATAAAAGTTATGCGTATAGTTTTGCTGCTGAAATACAGTTATTATGAACTCAGACGGATGGTGCATCCGTTTGCCGTTGTTCCGGTTAAATTTAACAATAAAGTGGTGGAGCCAAAGATTTTCAATAATGTAATGGCCTTTTTTATCTTCTACTTTGCAATTTTTGGTTTTTCCACAGTTATTTTTTCACTTATAGAGCCTGAACTTGAATCGGCAGTCGGGGCGGTTGCCTCTTCGCTCGGAAATATTGGCCCCGGGCTTGGAAACGTAGGCCCTTCCGGTAATTTTCTTCATGTAAAACCTGCCGGAAAATGGTTTTTGTCCTTTTTAATGCTGCTCGGAAGACTTGAACTGCTTACGGTTTTGGTGCTGTTTTCACCGTCATTCTGGAGAGATTGATATTTTCTGAAAATTATCAGTATTCCAGAATTCCTTTACCCTGTCTGATAATTTCAAGAGTTTCACCCGTACAGTCAATAACGGTTGAGGGAATAAGTTCACCATATCCGCCATCGATAACGATATCTGCAAATTCACCATATTTTTCATAAATCAGTTCCGGGTCGGTGGTATATTCAATAATTTCATCATCATCCCTTATTGATGTGGATAATATCGGGTTTCCGAGTTCAGATACTATTTCGCGAATTATATTGTTGTCGGGAATTCTGATTCCCACAGTTTTCTTTTTCCCTTTAAAATAACGAGGAACGTTATTGTTTGCTTCCAAAATAAATGTAAACGGGCCGGGCAGATTCTTCCGCATAAGTTTGAAAATATAATTTGAAATAGGTTTGGTATAGTCTGAAAGCTGACTTAAACTGCTGCATATAAATGAGAAGTTTGACTTTTCAATATCAATCCCTTTAAAACGGGCAACCTTTTCAACCGCTCTTACATTGGTTATATCGCATCCGAGGCCGTAAACCGTATCAGTCGGATAAATAATAATTCCGCCTTCCTGAAGAACATCAACTATCTTTCGGATATCGCGGGGATTTGGATTTTCGTTGTATAACCTTAAAAACATAAAAATTAAATTCTGGCTGCAAAATTACCTTTTTAGTTTTATATAATGTAATTTCAACACAAATTTAGATTATGAATCTGCTGGTAAAAGAAACAGCTGACGGCTCAAATACTCTTTATCTGCCCGGTATTAACGAATCCTATCATTCA
>CAZXTX010000043.1:8473-10559 GCA_964643695.1 uncultured Mariniphaga sp.
ATTATTCGAAAAAACTTCAGAAAATGGTGTTCTGGTAACATACAGTGCAAAAGGCGAGGTGCGCCGCCGGCTTGTATCTTCAGGATACATGGTTGAGCGTTTGCCCGGGCCTTTGGGAAAAAGAGAGATGCTGAGAGCAATAAAATCAGATTTAAAAACATAATTGCGAAAAAAATAAATTATCTTCGCACCTTTTATAATTTCGAACCAAAAGAAATGACAGAAAATGAATTAACCGGCGAACTGGAACGTTTCAGTTATGCTTTGGGAATGAGTGTTGCTTCCAATCTCATAAATTCCGGTGTAAAAACTATTAATCCCGATGTTTTCGTTAAGGCTTTAAGTGATGCGTTTAATGCCGAAATGCCTTTGCTTACTGCAGATGAGGCCAATCAAATACTTGAGGAATTTCTTGAGAAAACAAGTAGTGATGAGGCTCAGGCAAATCTTGAGTCGGGACAGAAGTTTTTATTGGAGAATGTTAAAAAAGATGGTATTACCGAGCTTCCGAGCGGATTACAGTTTGAAATTCTGAAACAGGGCGACGGGTTGCTGCCCACATTGAACGATGAGGTGAAATGCCACTATCACGGTACTCTAACCGATGGAACAGTTTTCGACAGTTCGGTTCAGCGTGGTAATCCGGCTGTTTTTCCTGTAAACGGAGTTATTCGCGGTTGGATTGAAGCATTGCAGCTTATGCCTGTCGGTTCAAAATGGCGTTTGTTTATTCCGCCCGGCCTGGCTTATGGAAAAGAGGGTGCAGGAGGGATAATCGGCCCGAATACCACACTGGTTTTTGAAGTGGAATTATTGGAAATTATTTAAATATTTATTAGAAATTAAAATTATGAAAAAAAGATTAATCTATTTGCCGGTTTTCCTTTTGGTAATTCTTGGCATGAGTTGCGGACAGCCGGGCTCGGTAAAAAATGTAAAACTTTCCACACCCGGAGATTCTGCCGGATATGCCATTGGCATTTTGGTAGGGACGAATAACAGACAGCAGGTTGACAATGTTCCCGGCGGTGATAAAATAAATCTGGATGCAATGGCTGCCGGATTTCAGGTTGCCTCCCAAAAGGGAACCGGTAAAATGACTCCCGAAGAGGCCGATCAGGTTATAAGAAGGTATTTTGAAGCTGAAGAAGAGAGAGAAGGACAAAAGAGCCTGGAAGAAGGAAATGCTTTTCTTGAGAAAAACAAATCGCGTGACGGCATAAAGATAACCGACAGCGGACTGCAGTACGAAATTTTATCGGAAGGCAACGGCCCGAAGCCTGATGCTGAAGACCGGGTGAGAGTTCATTACCACGGAACACTTGTTGACGGAACTGTTTTCGACAGCTCGGTTGACCGCGGTGAACCTGTAGTGTTTGGAGTAACGGATGTTATTCCCGGCTGGACAGAAGCTTTGCAGCTTATGCCCGTTGGTTCAAAATGGAAAATTTATCTGCCGTCAAATTTAGCTTATGGTGAACGTGGTGCAGGTGGAAATATTAAACCAAATTCAACACTTATTTTTGAAGTGGAATTACTGGAAATTATTGAAGATGGTTCTACCGAATAATTAGTATTCAAAAAATGAGTTTAATAATTAAAGGAAAAATAAATCAGATTCTGCAGCAGGAGAGTGGTGTAAGCCGTGCCGGCAATGAATGGAAAAAACAGGAATTTGTTGTCGAAACCGATGAACAGTTCCCTAAAAAAGTATGTTTCACCCTTTTTAATGAAAAAAGTGAACTGCTTCAGAACTTAAGTGCCGGTGATGAGGTGGAGGTGTCTTTCAATCTTGAATCGCGTGAGTTTAACGGCAGGTGGTACCATAATGTGAACGCCTGGAAAATTGACAAGGTTGGCGGTCAGGGCGATGCCGGTTTTCCGGTGCCGCCGCCTGAATACAGTGAGGAGGATATTCCGCCTGAACAGGATAGTCATGATGATCTTCCTTTTTAAATTATGATATAAGCTGTTTTATAAAACCATGAATTTTAACAGAAGAAATTTTATAAAAAAATCGGCAGTTGGGGCAGCAGCTCTTGCTGCCATTCCTGCAATTGTGCAGTCGTGCTCTTCTCCAAAAGAT
>CAZXTX010000043.1:10659-13302 GCA_964643695.1 uncultured Mariniphaga sp.
TTAATGCCCGTTTTGTAACGGGTCCGGGTAATAAGCGTTGAACCGCATTCCGGACAATAAGTTGCAGAACGGGCATTATCTGTTATATTTCCCGGATAGACATAATCAAGATAACTTTCGGCAATATCATAAAATCTTTCCAGGGTTTTTATCGGGGTGGGGGGAATGCTCATTTTGTATGCCGGAAAATAACGGCTCAGATGCATCGGTATCTGTTTCCCAAGGTTTTCGGCTATCCATTTTATCAGTGATTCAAATTCTTCGGGCGAATCATTTAATGTGGGAATTATCAGGGTGGTTATTTCAAGATGTTTTCCTGCTTCTGCTATCATTTTCAAACTTTCCAATACAGGTTGTAATCGTGAACCGGTCTGCCGGCGGTAGAAATTGTCGCTGAACGCTTTCAGGTCAACATTAAATGCATCAATTAAAGGCAGAATTTCCTGCAGGGGAGCGGGGTTTATAAAACCGTTGGTAACCGCCACATTTTTCAATCCGGCATTGTGGGCAAGTCCGGCGCATTCGGCCATAAATTGGTAAAAAACAAAAGGTTCGTTGTATGTATATGCAATACCGATGTTTTCAGGAATTGAAACTGCTCTGCTGATAAGTTCTTCAGGTTTTATTGAATACGAGTGGCGGTAATCGGTACCATGCTGTGAAAGGGAGTCGTTCTGACAAAACAGGCAGTGCATGTTGCAGCCGGCGGTGCCGATGGATAAAATCTGCTTTGCAGGATAAAAGTGGTAAAGCGGTTTCTTTTCCACCGGGTCAATATTCATTGCAGCAATTCTGCCGTAAACATCGGTATAAAGTTTTCCGTTCCGGTTGAAACGCACTTTGCAAATACCGTATTTGCCGTTGGCAACCAGACATTCATGCGGACAAAGAGTACATCGTACCCTCCCTTTCTTTTCCTGAATATAATATTGTGCTTCAATCATTTTGTACCTTCAAATATACGGAAATGACATCAGATTTTTTAATTTTGCCTGAAACCAAAAACTATCAGTAATGAAATCATTTTTTTATTTATTCATTATGGCAGGAGTTCTATCCTTTTTACCGCATAGCGGCAGCAGTCAGGTTCTTAAGCCTCTGCAACTTGAGAAAAATGCATGGCAAAACAGCAAAACACTGATCGAGTCACTGCAAAAACGCGAAACTTCCCGTGATTTTTCAGAAAAATCGCTGTCACTGCAGCAACTTTCAGGTTTATTGTGGGCTGCCAACGGTGTTAACCGCGATGACGGAAGACGAACCGCACCTTCGGCACTGAACAAAAAATCGATTGATATTTATGCAGTTATGACAGAAGGCATTTACCGTTTTGATGCCGATAACAACCGGCTCGTACCGGTAGTTGCCGGTGATTTCCGCAAACTGGCGGGAGTTCAGGATTATGTGTGGAATGCCCCGCTTAACCTGATCTATGTTGCCGACCTTTCAAAATGGGATGGCAGCTCCAATCCGCCGGATGACAGTGTGCTTTCAATGGTTGCCCTTGAAGCCGGATGCCAGGTTCAGAATGTGTATCTCTACTGTGCTTCCGAAGGCCTGGCAACCGTTATACGTGCTTCGGTTGATAAGGGTGAACTTGCAAAAGCGATTAAGCTCAGTCCGTCGCAATACATTGTGGCTGGTCAGACCGTTGGGTTCCCCGAATAAGTCGGGTGAAATTTACAGCTCAAGCTTTTGACCGAGGCTGATTAACCTTTCATTTATGAATTTCATTTCGGAAGGTGAAATATCCAGCTCTGCCGCTTTAATATTTTCCAGAACCTGTTTGTCGCTGCGGGCACCAACCAGTACGCAGGTTATTCCCGGCTGCAGCATTGTCCATTTTATTACAAGCTGGGCAAGGGTGGCGCTTTTGCTTTCGGCTATGGATTTTATCTCATTCAGAAAACGGTTGATATTTGAAAGGTTTGGTTCTCTGTAATACGGAGTTCCCGGTCTGTGGTCTCCTTCGTTAAATTTATGGCCGGAGGTTATTTTACCTGTTAAAACACCCCGTTGCAGCGGACTGTACACAATAATAGCCTTGTTGTTGTCAATGGAGTAGGGTACAAGTTCCTTTTCAATTTTCCGCAACACCATGCTGTATGGTACCTGATTTGAAGTCAGGCTGAAAGTTTTTTCGGCTTCGGTCATCTGCTCAACTGTAAAGTTGCTTGCACCGCCGGCCCTGATTTTTCCCTGTTGCTTCAGAATTTCAAGTGCTTCCATGGTTTCATCCATGGGGGTGTGAATATCGGGCCAGTGCTGCTGAAACAGATCAATATAGTCGGTTTTTAGTCTGCGAAGCGAGT
Organism: uncultured Mariniphaga sp.; assembly: GCA_964643695.1. GTDB lineage: Bacteria > Bacteroidota > Bacteroidia > Bacteroidales > Prolixibacteraceae > Mariniphaga. The sequence goes on from CAZXTX010000043.1 coordinate 12,972, forward strand.
CTTCACACTCTTTAATTACACTATCTTTACTGCCAATTCGGTAAACTGAAAGTTCCCCGCCGCGGTTGTCGGTAGTTTTCTCTATGTGAATATTTTTGGATACAGCATCCCATCTTAAACCGAACTTTGTGAGAATCTGTACTTTATCTCGTTTTCCTTTAATGGCTTTTGCCACAAACTCTTCACTTTGTCCGAATCCGTAAATGGGAGCGGTATCAATGGTTGTCATTCCGTTTTCAATAGCGGTTTTTAGAGCATGAACCGATTCCTTTTCACCGGCACCGCCCCAGAACCATCCTCCGATAGCCCACGCACCAAATGTCAATGGTGT
>CAZXTX010000044.1:0-3063 GCA_964643695.1 uncultured Mariniphaga sp.
CTTTCACGGGTATCGTCATCAGTAATAAAACCAAATCCTTTTGAAGGGTTGAAATATGCTACGGTGCCGGTGCGAACAGGGTCAATTTCTTCAAGCGGCCCTTTTGGAACACTTATCTGAATATCTTCTGCTTTTATCTCTTCAATCTGATCCGGGTCAGGAGGTGTGTCGGTGATGTTACCGAATTCATCAACATAGGCAATCATATCGTCAATAGAGCCTTTGTTTTTTTGACGTTCAAGCCGTCTTTCTTCTTTTTCTTTTCTTTTTTTCTCTTTTTTGTTTTGAATTTCTCGTTTACTAAATGATTTTTGAGATTTTGCCATCTGTTTTTATAAAATTTTAAATGAGTTGGTTTCAGTATATAAGCTTGTGTCTGAATGTGTCAGGTTTTGAAAATATATTTCAGCATATTTTCTGTAAGGGTTGCCGGAATAGTGTTCATTACGGATTACCTTCCTGATTATATTGACAATGTGATTTACAGCAGTAAATTTCAGGATTCTGCAGAAAGATATTTTATTAAGCAGCGGGTTGACAGAATATTTTTTTAATAATAACATGTTTTACAAATATAGATGTTTTAACTGAAAAACATGTTTTTCAATTAATTATTAACGAATACCGTTCGAGAAATCTGCGAAACCGAACGGGGCATTCAGGATATTGTGTGTTTATGTGAAAACCGGCTTTTTTGTTATGGTTTTGAGTTTAAGCTATTTGAGATTAAATAAGTTGATGGCATTGTCGTGAAGAATCATTTTTGCAACTTTTATTGCTTCCTTTTCGGTAAAATATCCGGTTTTTACTTTTTCAACAAGAACTTTGGTGATGACCTCTTTTGCAAAAAGCAGGTGGCCGTAAACATTTTCGACATTTTCGTAGTCGCCGCCAAACCCTAAAATTTTGTTTGCCGGAACAGTTTCAAGCCATTCGTGCAGATAGCGTTCGCTGTAAGATGGTGAAATAATATAAAGCCAGCAAAGGTCGATATATACATTACGGAAGTTTTTTGCGAGGCTTCCAAATTCGCCACCATATGGATAGCCGCCGTGAAACGGGATAAACTTTACATCGCGGTACTTGATAAAAAGGTTTGAGAGCAATGCCGGATTTGAATTTTGTAAAAAATTGCCATCGCCTGCCTGGAGTCCGGTGTGAATCTGAACCGGTACGTTATGTTTGCGTGCCAAGTCTAAAATACGGTGCATCATATAGTCACCCAGTGGTTTTATGGTTATAGAGTCAAGAGGTTCGCTGCTTTTATAAATCTTTTTGAAAACCTTTTCGGCATCTTTGCGGCTTACGTCCTCATAAAAAAGGGAACGGTAATATGCCGATGAATTTTTGATGGTTGTAATACCTTCTTCAACTTTTGTTTCAAAATGATTTTTAAGTGTCTCTTCCAAATCGCTTAAAGAGGTGATTTTGGTTTTGTGCTGCTCTGCCAGTTTTTCAACTTCTTCCCTGGAGTTTAGTCTGAAATAATCAAATCTGGTGGTGTATCTGAAAAAGTCGGGATCATCGGAAGATGGCCCTGAATCTTTGATTAAGAAGCTGATACGGCATTTATCACGTAAAACGGTGTTATACCAGTCGGTTTGATAAACTTCCCTGAGTTTATCGCTGATCTGGTGTACAGTTTCCTCGTTAAACTCTGTAATTCCGAACAGTTTTTCAACTGAAAGCAGTATTACCCTGTTGTATGCAGTGTTGAATGAAGCTTTGTAAAATGGTTTCATTATTTCCCATTTTTCGCTTACGGAAAGCTTGTCGGTCATCAGCTCTGCAAACTGTGGTTTTGACATTCCTGCCGATTTAATGTCATCATCGGCATACTGGTGGAACAGCAACATAAAATCGAGTGTTTTGTTTTTTGACATTGCTGTTCTGCCCGGCAGATGTTCATGGGTATCAACCACCGGCATGGTGTCAATTGCCATGCGTATCCTCTCTTCATATCCGGTTTTCGGTTCCGGTTTTACAGTAACCTGGGTGTTGGCTCTGCCTGTTACCAAAATTAACAGGCAGAGGGTCAAAATTATTCTGAAAGTTTTAGTCATAAGTGAAAGATTGATACTATTTGCGAATAATCCATATTTCAGCAACCTGTGCGCCGCGTTCACCGCCGCCGGTGTCTTCGGTACCCGAAGTCCATGTAAATGTAACTGTTCCGTCCTTGGTAACTTCTTTGGGCAGGTCAAATTCGTGAATAGGTTTGGTTCCCATTCTCATGTAATTGTGAATCATCACGCCGTCGGCTTCCAGTTTTATACTTGAACGGAAACGGCCTGTGTATGCAATCCGAAGTTTATATTCAGCATCGGGGTCAAGATTGTCATATTCGGCAATTAGCGGTGTGTCATAAAGTGTGTTTACCTGATTCATCCAGGCTAACGGGGTGGTAAGGCCTTCAAATCCGGTGGCCACCACTTCGTGAACCCAGTCAACTCCTTGTAATCCCACACCAAAACTTACTCTTGCCGATTCAAGGCTGCTTGGGTCTTCTGCCCATGTTTTTTGAGATTTTATCCGTTTCCATGCCGACGGACTGCCGAAATTGTCATAAAATCCGCCCGGACCGGGATCGGTGCGGTGAAGTATTTTTTTAATGGCTTCCAGTCTGCTTTTTTCGTCAGCCTCCTTTTCAGCCTGAGTCATCTGGTCTAACAGCCACAGTGCATCATTCAGCGGAATGTCGATATTGTCGATAAAATTTCCGCGTCCCGCCGCAGCGTGGTGTTTTTCAACTGTAAGCTGTGCACGAAAACTGCGGAACAGTGAATCTGCAAGTGCAAAACAGCGGTCTCTCAATTCAGCTGCAACAGGCTTTTCATGTGCCTGATACAGGACTTTTTTTGCTTCGGCGATTGCCTGAAGCGACCCGGTTTTATCCGCATTTTCAAGAATGTTACGTGCCTGCCGTTCCAGATGAGTTTCGTATATCAGGCGGCGCTGTATGTATGCATCGAAATATGCACGGATAAGCCCGTTTTGGAATCTTGGATTTGCAAGAACATGCCGCGGTGCATTTTTTTCAATTGCCTGCCATTGCTGCAATGA
>CAZXTX010000044.1:3163-13190 GCA_964643695.1 uncultured Mariniphaga sp.
TTATGAATATATTTTTCGTCATTGGGGCGCGGATTGATACTTTCGCGGCCAAGTGTCATTGCATAAGCCACATCCCATTCGGGAACAGGATATTGGCAGCTGAAGTTGTGGGTAATATCAGGATAGAGCCTGATCGGAATATCAGGGCTCAGAACTTTTTTAACCTCCTCAAGCGGCATTCTGATCCATGGTCCGTATGAAATACCACCGAGCCATTCGGGTTTTTTGTTAATGTGATTGAAAAATTTGGTAAACCAGTCATCGCTTGGCTTAAAAACCTGTGGAGAAACCCATATTTTTGCATCAGGATGATATTTTTTCAAAACCACCGATTCCTTTTCAAGCCAGCTGAAAAGCTCGTCCGGTTCAAGATGTCCGGGGTCGCCGCCGGGAACAAAAAGTGCATCTAATTTGGTGAGCAGACTGAAAACCTCTTCACGTTCAGCAAGCTCTTTTTTTATTGAATCGGGTGAAGTGTAGTCACTTCCCATGTTGGGATACCACATCCACACATCAAGTCCGTAATCTTTGCAGATTTGAGATTGGTGTACCATCATTTCTATAGCGGGAAGTTGCATGTGAATGCTGGTAAAATCATCATCGGTACGAGGCGGCATAATCTCAATGCTGTTGGCACCAAACATTGCCATATCACGGATGTAGCTGTCAAACTGCTCAACACTCCATGCGTCGTAGGCGTTGGTTTTTGGACGGTAACCAAGCTGGTGCCCTCGAATCGGGTATTGAGGTGATGATGAAAAATTGAGTTCAGAAATTAAATCGATTGTACCGAGTTTCATTTCCAGCAGGCGCATGAATTTGCCCGCACCATATAAAACTCCCCGTGCATCATTTCCTGCAATAATAATTATTTTGCCGTTATCTGCCGAAAGCAGTTTGTATCCTTCCGCTTTTGTCGGCTGAAGTTTCTTGAGTCCGGTAATATATTCATTGGGAAGGAAATCAAGTTCATTTTCAATTCCGATAACAATTAAGTTTTCGGCAGCTTTTTTGGGCCACTTTTTTAAAACGGGAAGCTGAATTTTGCTTCGTTTTTCAATCTCTTCCTGAAGAACTGAAACTGCTTTTATTACCTGAGGATTCTTCTTTTCGGTATTTAGAATTTTGTAACCAGCAAGATTAGTTTTTTGTGCTGAAATCTGAAAGGCAATCAGCATCAGTATTAACAGGGTAACAATGTTTTTTTGAAAAATCTTCATTTAAATAATTTTAAAATTTTCTTTAATATATTTTTAATAATCTTTTTTTATTCTGATTGAAATCAGCGTTGTAATCATTTTTGGCAATTTAAATTACCAGATCAATTTCGCCTGTTTCTTTAGTCAGGTCACCGGCAGCTGACTTAATTTTTTCCATGTCTTCGGCAAGTTTCTGACTGAACAGGAACATGTCGTTACTGTGCATAATTATGTTGGCACCGTCTTTCATATATTTTATCTGACGTTCGGGAACAGCAGGAAAGTGAATACCTGCCGATACCCCTTTTGCACGTGCCTTGCTGATTATTTCACTTACTGTTTTCTGAAACTTGGGATGTTCATACTGTTCGGGAAGTCCCATGTTAACCGACAGGTCATGCGGCCCGATAATGACAGCATCCAGGCCGGAAACATCCAGCAATAAATCTAAATCGCGAACTGCGGCAACACTTTCAATATTTATGAGACACATGCTGCCTTTGTTGTAGTTTTCAAGATAGGCCATCAGTTCGGGCTCCAGATTTTTTTCACCAGAAAGTGCCTGATAAAGTTTTTCTCCTTTCAGGGGACGAAGCTTTGTGGCACCAATCATATCCTGTATTTGCGAAACAGTTTCAATATAGGGAGCCATCACTCCTACAGCACCAGCATCTCTTGCCATGCATGCCAGATAAGGATCGGGGCTTGGAATACGCAGAATAGTGTCAATGCCAAGTGCGTTGTATGTCTGGCACATAAAAGTCATCTCGGTGCGGTCAATCGGAATGTGCTCGGTGTCAATAAACACGTAGTCCAAACCGGCACCAACCACTGACTTTGACCATATCGGCGAAGTTGAAACAATACATGTTCCGTACACATTTTTACCGCTTTGCAGTTTTTGAAGTAATTTACCACTCATAATATTGTGTTTTAATTGTTTAACAATTTGTTTTTTGAAAATACTGCTATTTTCAGTTTTATGAAAAATCTTGCAGTTTTAATTCCGGCTTTCTTGTTTTTTGGAATAGATTTTCGGGAATGATTTGAATTACAATAATAAATATTTTCAGCCAAAACAGATATATGTTTTTTGTCCGTTTTGCAGGTTTTATTTGCAGGGTTGTAAATTAATGTTTGGGTTGATTAAAGGTAAAATTTAACAGGTTTGTTCACATTATATGAGTAACCTTGTGCCTCTTCCGTTTACCATATTTTCAGTATTTGTAACAAGAACTTCTTTTACACCTCCGCGTTTTGCACGGAACCCGTTATCCAGTTTGGGAATCATTCCTTTGTTTATAATTCCCTCTTCGGTGTATTGCTGATACAATTCTGTATTTAATTCACCGATAACACTGTTCTCATCATTTTGGTCAAGAAGAACACCTTTTTTTTCAAAACAGTAAAAGAGATAGACATTGTAATATCCGGCAAGTTCTGAAGCAAGTTCCGCTGCAATTGTATCTGCATTGGTATTTAACAGCTGGCCTTTGCCATCGTGTGTAATCGGTGAAATAACCGGAAGCGTATTTTCTTCAATAAGCAGTCTCAGTTCCCTGCTGTTCACATTGGTAACATCGCCGACAAACCCGTAGTCAATATCCTGAACAACTCTTTTTTTAGCAGTTATTAGGTTGAGGTCAGTACCGGTGAGACCTATGGCGTTGCTTCCGCGAGCCTGAAGAGCGGCTACTATTTTTTTGTTGATAAGGCCTGCATAAACCATTGTTGCAACATCCAGCATTTCTCCGCCGGTAATGCGTCTGCCGTTTATCATTTCGGTTTTTATACCTAATTTATCGGCTATTTCTGTGGCAGTTGTGCCGCCTCCGTGAACCAGAATTTTGTTGCCTGAAAATTTTATGAACTGATCCAGTAATGTATTTAATGCTTCAGAATCTTCAACCACTTTACCGCCAACTTTTATAATTGTCAGTCTGTCCATGTGTTACACTTATTAAAATTAATATTTTAACTGCTGATGTTTTTTGATTATTGTTTCTGTTTAATTTTTTTGTTTTAACAGAAAATCAATTACATCTTTCATTTCATCAAATTCTTCTTTTTTGAAGAGTCGTGTCATATAAACAATTTTGCCGGTATGGTCGGCAATTACGTTTCGGGTAACGCCGGCTCCCTTTGCTGCAAACGTATAAAAAATTTTGGCACCGGGGTCAAGAGCAAGCGGATAGGTTACTTTTAAATCAGAGGCAAATTTTTTGACTTTTTCAAGTGGTTCGTCCATATCTATTCCGATAAGCGCAAAATCGCCGTTGTTTTTATGCTTTTGCCATATTTCATTTTCGATATGCGGCATTTCGCGGCGACAAACCCCGCACCAGCTGGCAGTAAACTGCAGCATTACCACTTTGCCTTTCAAATCGGCGGTTGAGACCTCACTGCCGTCAGTCAGTGTCATTTTAAAGTTTGGCAGTTGCTGCCCGATTTTGACAATGTAACCGTAATCTTCGGGAATATCCTGAACGGGTAATTTGTTAATCTGTGCCATTGCTGAAAAGGATATTACCGTGATAAATAAAAACAGAATTCTGAATTTGATTTGCATAATTTAATAATTGAAGTCATAAAGCCTAAAACAATGACTTTCCGTTGCTTGTTCATTTAATTGAAAACTACCGTTTTATTCTTGTAAACCAGTATTTTGCGTTGCAGGTGCCTGAATACTGCCTGTGAAAGAACAATTTTTTCAAGGTCACGTCCTTTTCTTATTAATCTGGGAACCGTATCCACATGGCTGCATCTTGTAACATCCTGTTCTATAATGGGGCCGGCATCCAGTTCGGTTGTAACATAATGACTGGTGGCTCCAATAATTTTCACACCTCTTTCGTATGCCGCATGATATGGTTTTGCCCCTGCAAAAGCGGGCAAAAAGGAGTGATGAATATTTATTATTCTGTCAGGATAATGAGTGATGAAATCTTCTGAAATAATTTGCATGTAACGGGCTAAAACCACAAAATCAATTTTATATTTCTTCAGCAGTTCCAGCTCTTGTTTCTCCACTTCTTTTTTGTTTTCACCATTTACCGGAAAGTAACGGAATTCGATTCCAAATCTTTCGGCAACCGGCTGCAAAAACTCGTGGTTACTTATTATCACCGGTATTTCCACATTCCATTCACCGGCTGTGTAGCGTGCCAGAATATCGAACAGGCAGTGTGACATTTTTGAAACAAAAATTGCCATGCGCGGGGTATCGTCAGAAAAGTATAGAGACCACTTCATTTTCATCGGAATTCCGATTAAAGTGCCGAAATATTCAGAGATTTTTTCGGCAGGAATGGTGAAATTATCTAATTCCCATTCCACACGCATGAAGAAAATTTTTTCCTGTCTGTCAACATGCTGGTCGAGATATATAATATTTCCCCGGTTTTTATTGAGAAATTCGGTAACTGTTGCCAAAATTCCCTGTTTGTCGGGGCAATGAATAAGCAGTATTGCAGTATTTCTTTTTTCGCGTAACGGTTTTATTGAATTCATAATTTTCCTTTTGTGCTGGGCAGGTCAAAATTGTACAAATCGCGTTTTACGGCCATTTTTATTGCTTTTGCCAGTGCCTTGAAGATAGCTTCTATTTTATGGTGTTCGTTTTCGCCTTCAGCTTTTATGTTGAGATTGCACTTTGCGGTATCAGAAAATGATTTGAAAAAGTGCATAAACATTTCGGTTGGCATGTCGCCTACTTTTTCGCGTTTGAATTCGGTATCCCAAATTAGCCACGGCCTTCCGCCAAAATCAATTGCTGCCATTGCAAGACAGTCGTCCATCGGGAGGCAGAACCCGTAGCGTTCCATACCGATTTTATTTCCCACGGCTTTCAGGAATGCTTCGCCCAAAGCCAGTCCGGTGTCTTCAATAGTGTGATGCTCATCAACTTCGAGGTCGCCTTTTACGGAAATATTGAGGTCAATTCCAGAGTGCCGCCCGATTTGGTTGAGCATGTGGTCAAAAAAGTTCAGTCCGGTTGAAATATTGCTGACTCCGGAACCGTCAAGATTCAATTTTACGTAAACATCCGTTTCCCTGGTAGTTCTTTTTACTTCTGCTGTCCGTTCGGGTGCCGCCACACAAGCATAAATATCATCCCAGTCGTCGGAAATGAGCACACAATGATTTATCAGTCCTGAACTTTCAAGTTCTTCCGACAAACTTCCGTCATTTATAAGAATGCCTTTTGCACCAAGGTTTTTAGCAAGTTGAATGTCGGTTAGCCTGTCACCGATTACGTATGAGTTTTTAAGGTCATAGTCACCTGTCATATATTTTCCCAACATGCCTGTTTCCGGTTTGCGGGTTGGTGCATTGTCGGCAGGAAGTGTCCGGTCAATTAGAATGTCGTCGAATGTTACACCTTCGTTTTCAAAGGCACGCAGCATTTTGTTGTGTGCCGGCCAGAAAGTCTCTTCGGGATAGGAAGCGGTTCCCAGCCCGTCCTGATTTGAAACAATAACAAGTTCGTAATTCAGGTTTTTACGGATGTTGAAAAGGTTTCTGAAAACACCGGGTAAATATTCAAGTTTTTCCAGTGTGTCTATCTGTTCGTCATTGGGTTCAATAATCAGTGTTCCGTCGCGGTCAATAAATAATGCTCGTTTCATATAAGTTCTTTTAATGTATTTATCAATTGTCTGTTTTCTTCGGGTGAACCAATGGTTATCCTCAGACTGTCACCGCACATAATCACTTTTGAGCGGTCGCGCACAATTATTCCTTTCTCTTTCAGATATTCATAAATTCCTCTTGCATCGTTCATTTTTACAAGCAGAAAGTTGGCATCAGACGGAAAAATGGTAATTACAAACGGAAATCCGGAAAGATTTTCCTTCATTTTTTCGCGTTCTTCAATTATGAGTTTCACCCAGCTTTGAACTTGTTCACTGTTATCTGTAAGTTCCAGAGCTTTTTGCTGTGTCAGAATATTCAGGTTGTAGGGATATTTGATTTTGGTGAGAACCGAAATAATTTCGGGTGAGGCAAATGCCATTCCCAGCCTGATACCTGCCATTCCCCATGCTTTTGAAAAAGTTTGCAGAATCACCAGATTGGGGAAGTCACCGATGCGGGGCAGCAGCGATTTTCCGGGGGCAAAATCTATATATGCTTCATCCAAAACCACAATTCCTTTAAAGTTTTTGGCAATTTTCAGAATTTCTTTTTCAGAAAGGGTGTTTCCGGTGGGATTGTTGGGTGAACAGATAAAAGCCAGTTTGGTTTTTTCATCTACTGCATCAAGGAACTTTGCGGTATCCAGTTCATAATCTTCGGTTAGCAATACTTTTTTCGTCTCAATATTGTTGATGTCGGCGGCAACCTGATACATTCCGTAGGTAGGTTCAATACTTACCACATTATCTTCGCCGGGTTCGCAGAATGCACGAAACAACAGGTCAATCGGTTCATCACTGCCATTTCCTAAAAAGATCTGCTGTGGTGAAATATTTTTCAGAGATGCGATTTTTTCCTTCAGTTGTTTTTGCAGCGGATCTGGATAGCGGTTGTAAGGTTTATTAAACGGATTCTCGTTGGCATCCAAAAAAACCATTGCCTCACCCGAAAATTCATTCCTTGCCGAAGAATAGGGTTTGAGTGTTTTAATATTTTTCCGAAGAAGATTGTTGATGTTCATAAATATCATTGAATTTATTAATTTTGTTTACAAATGAGTCCAACTGTTTTTAAAAAAGGAAATTACAGGTTTTTCTTTTTCTCGCGTGAAGAAAAAAGAATGCATATTCATGTAATTAGCTCTGATGGAGAAGCTAAGTTCTGGATTGAGCCTGAAATTGAACTGGCTAAAAGTGTGGGATTGAATTTTAGACAGATTAAAATGTTGGAAAATATAATTAAGGAGAACAGAAATGAAATCAGTAACAGATGGAAAAAACATTTTGGAAGTTGAAGTGACAAATATTTCGGCACATGGATTTTGGTTGTTCACAGGTGAAAAAGAGTACTTTTTGCCATATAAAGATTTTCCCTGGTTCAGAAAAGCAACAATCGATGAAATATCAGATGTAATCTTTCTGAAAGAAGAACATTTGTTTTGGGAAAAATTAGATGTTGATCTTACTTTAAGCATGATTGAAAAACCTGAAAAGTATCCATTGATTTCTAAATAAAATTAAAGAGACGATTTAATCTCCTCCAACCTCACACTCACTGCATTTTTGTGAGCTTCAAGCAGTTCGGCGGCAGCCATTGTTTCAACTGCGGGACCAAGTGCCATTAATCCCTCGGCGGTTATTTCCTGAAAAGTTATTTTTTTGATGAAGCTGTCCAGACTGACACCGCTGTATGCCCGTGCCCATCCGTTTGTGGGCAGGGTGTGGTTTGTTCCCGAAGCATAATCGCCGGCACTTTCGGGTGTGTAATTACCCAAAAAAACAGAACCTGCGTTAGTCACCTTTTCTGCAATTTCATTATAGTTTTTTGTTGAAATAATCAGATGTTCGGGTGCATATTCGTTGATTATATCAACAGTGTCGGGTAAATTGTCAAAAACCACTGCAATACTGTTTTTAAGTGATTTCTCTGCTATATCCCTGCGCGGGAGGTTTTTTAGCTGAAGTTTTATTTCTGTTTGTACTTTTTCAACCAGTCCGGTGCTGTCTGCCACAAGCACAACCTGACTGTCGGTGCCGTGTTCGGCCTGCGACAGCAGGTCGGCGGCAATAAATGCCGGATTTGATGTTTCACCGGCAACCACCATTACTTCCGACGGGCCTGCCGGCATGTCAATTGCAACATCATTCATGCTTACAAGCTGCTTGGCAGCAGTAACATACTGATTGCCCGGGCCGAAGATTTTGTAAACTTTCGGTACTGTTTCAGTTCCGTATGCCATAGCTCCAATTGCCTGAACACCACCAAGTTTGAATGCTTTTTTAATTCCTGAAAACTTTGCCGCAAACAGTACGGCAGGGTTTATTTTACCGTCTTTTCCCGGCGGGGTGCATAAAATTATTTCTTTACATCCGGCAATGCGGGCGGGAATTGCAAGCATCAGTACGGTGGAAAAGAGAGGGGCAGTTCCGCCCGGAATGTAAAGCCCGACTTTTTCAATTGCCACCGGTTTTTGCCAGCAGGTTACCCCCGGCATGGTTTCCACTTTGCGGATTTCGGTTTTTTGCGATTTGTGAAATTTTTCGATATTGGATGCTGCCAGCTCAATTGCTTTTTTCAGCTCCGGGGATGTGAGTTTTTCAGCTTCGGCAAACTCATTTTCAGAAACCGTAAAATCTTTCAGCAGAATGCCGTCAAACTTTTCGGTGTATTTCTGCAATGCACTGTCACCCGATTGCTTTACATCGCTTAGCACCGTTTTTACCGTTTCGTACAATCCCGAAACATCCATCAGCGGACGTTGCAGAATTTCGGGCCAGAGTGATTTATCAGGATTTACAAAAGTTCTCATTTTACAATTTAAAAAATCATTTTTTCAATCGGTACCACTAAGATTCCTTCGGCACCTGCTTTTTTCAGCTTGCCGATAATTTCCCAAAAGTCATTTTCGGATATTACCGAATGCATTGAACTCCAGCCTTTTTGTGCCAGCGGCACCACGGTGGGGCTTTTCATGCCCGGAAGCAGTGAGGCAACTTCCTCAATTTTTTCGTTGGGGGTGTTCAGCAAAATATACTTTTTACCCACAGCCCTTTGCACCGATTCCATTCTGAAAATCAGCTCATCCAGAATCTCCTGTTTCTCTTTTGACAGTCCGGGACGGGTTATTAAAACAGCTTCGGAATGAAGTACAACTTCCACCTCTTTCAGGCGGTTGCTAACCAGTGTTGAGCCGGAACTCACAATGTCAAAAATTGCATCGGCAAGTCCGATTCCGGGAGCAATCTCAACCGAACCGGAAATTACATGGATTTCTGATTTTATGTTGTGTTCGTTTAAAAACTTTTTAAGAATGCCGGGGTAGGATGTTGCAATTTTTTTGCCGTCGAAATATTCCGGTCCCGGATAATCCACATTTTTGGGAATTGCCAGCGACAAACGGCATTTGCTGAATCCGAGCCGTTTGGCTATAACCACATTTTCATCTTTTTCGAGCATCTCATTTTCACCCACTATTCCAATGTCGGCCACTCCACCGGCAACGGTTTGGGGAATATCGTCGTCTCGCAAAAAGAGAACTTCCAGCGGAAAGTTTTTTGCTTCCGACACCAGTTTGCGCCGCCCTATGGTTATTTCAATACCGGATTCGTTCAGCAGTTTTACCGAATCATCATTGAGCCTGCCATTGGCCTGAATGGCAATTTTAAGTTTTTCCATTTTTTATGTTTTTCAAAAACTATTTTAATAAAAAAAGCCTGCCTTTTCCGGCAAGCTTTTGGTTTAATATCTTTCTGAATTTACGACACAGCAACCATAACCCGCCAGTTGTCAGGTGTTGTTATGATGTCTGCCATGTGTAAATCCGCAATTCATTCTTTCTTTTTTGGAAATGCAATTATAGTTATTAATTTTTAGTCGGGCAAAGTGTTACGAATTATAATTAAAACGTTAAAATTAATTTTAATTTTTCTTTTCGGGTACCACCTTTTTGGCTTCAAAATTAATGTTTCCCTCGGGTGTGGAGGCCGCTCCTTTCAGTATGCCTTTTTCAACAGTGGCTTTAATAGGAATATCATAGTACTCAACGGTTATTGAAAATTTGAGTGCACCCTCTTCAATTTTTGCATTTTTAATATCCACTTTGGTGCCGTCTGCAAATTTAATATGCCCTGTTATGTCTTTTTCTTTTTCCTGAAACAGAATTGTCCCCTTGTCGTAACCATACGGGGCATAAG
>CAZXTX010000045.1:0-4602 GCA_964643695.1 uncultured Mariniphaga sp.
TTGTACTGTTATTCCTAAGTTGCCGGGCAAGTTCTTTCAATCGCGGGTTGTAGGGGATTATGGTGCGGGGCGGCACATCTCCGGCAGTTGTGGAGGACACACCCCGCCCTTCGGGCACCCCTCTCAAGAGGGGAAAATCACCCCCGGCCCCTCTCAAGAGGGGAGATTCACCTGCGGCTCCTTTCAAAAAGGGAATTGCGGCTTCGTTGAACTTTTGAATTACTGCTCTGCGAATAGTTTCGCGGCTCATATACATGGTTATAAAACCGGGTGTAAAAAATGAACCGTCTTTATAGCCGTTTATCTTTTCAAAAATAAGTCCGAGCACCGATGCATTTATGAGGGTTTTGCTCTCTTCCTGAATTTCTCCGCTACCCTCAGCCGCAAAATCGTAGGCATCCAAAAACTCAAACAGATACCCGAGGCTTGCTATATTTCCGGTTCGCCTTCTGCCGCGACTGTCCTTCAGCACGGTTTGCGAAAAAACGGGAATTGTTTTGCCATCACGCAAATTACTGACAAACAGAGCCGACTGCTCCAGTTCAGCAGGCTCAAAAAGTGATGAATTCAGATAGGGAACTTTTTCAAACTCTTTTTTTACATCCTCGTTCCGTTCTTCATACCTGCGGGCAAGCACCTGAAAGAAAAGGGTGTTCAGGTCATCGTAATTTTTTACCTTTTCCGAATTGAGAAACAGATACGATTTGTCGCCTTTATGATAGGTAATCAGCTGTGCTTCCAGCAGTTTCAGAAACAATATGCGGTTTATCCATGTAATTGAAAGTTCCAGTGCAACATTAAACAGCCGCTCCTCCCTGTTTTTTCCGTACTGCGCCGGATTTTCAACACGACTCAGTTTTTCAAGGCTGTCCAACTGAATAATTGCATCTTCGAGCATTGTTCCGGTGTTTCTTTCGCCGGGTTTGTTTCGTTCAATCAGTTTTTTTGAACCCTTTTTAATTTCGGTAAGGCCGATGATGTGAAGCAGTTCACTGTAAAATTTTTTGTCGAGAGTGTTGCTGTCGTTGGCAAACGGAAGCTTTAACAGATGTTCGGGCGACAGCAGCTTAAAAAGTGCAATAAGCTGCGAATCACCGTTTTTAAGTTCATTTTGCAGCAGTTTTTCATAATCCTGAAGGTTGAAATATGTAAATTCAATTTCTGCCTCAAGTTCTTCAACATAAGGTGCCGCAACATGATTGTAGAAAAAATCGGTGGTATTTCCGGCAAGCCTTCCCCCGGAAAATTTTTCGTATTGTTTTAAAAAGTTTTTATTCTGAACAAAAAGGCGGTCAAAAATTGTGGCATCAAAAATAAACCATTCGTTTATGTCGGTAACAACAAGATGTTTTACTTCAATATTTTCATGATCCGTCCGCTCCCTGAGGTAGTAAAGAATCAGCTCATGAAAAGCCTTGCGGTTGATGGTTTCGCGGGTAATCATTTCGGTGCGGTTACCCGGTTTTTTTGCTTCAATTATCACCCCCACACTGCTTTTTGAACTGTTTCCGTTGTGAATAACCAGATCTTTGCGCCCTTTTGTATTTATATAATGATTCTGCCTGAAACCAGTGTCCTTAAAGAAATCTGATACAAGGTTCTTGTGAAACTCCTCGCTTTCGGTCTCGTTTGTTCTGCTTATCAGCACAGTAAGGTTTCTTCTGAAATTTTCGATTTCAGTTCTTCCCGGTTTTACTTTTAAAAAAGCTTTGTTGAGAGCCTTGCGCGGTTTAAGTTCTTTAAGAATCATCGGACAAATTTCAGTGTTTCATTCAAGCTTGTGAATAACCAGCCCCGAGCGAAGTTTCGGCTCAAACCATGTGGTTTTGGGCGGCATAATGTTTCCGGTGTCGGCAATATCGATTAATTGTTTCATCGATACGGGATAAAGTGCAAAAGCGGCTTTCATTTCACCCGAATCAACTCTTTTTTTCAGTTCGCCAAGTCCGCGTATTCCTCCCACAAAATCGATGCGCGTGGAAGTGCGCAAATCGGTAATTCCCAGAACAGGCTCCAGCACCTGTTCCGACAAAACATTTACATCAAGTATCTTCATCGGGTCAGAATCGTCATAAGTTCCTTCGCGGGCAGTGAGTTTATACCAGAATCCTTCAAGATAAAGGCTGAACTCATGCAGTTTTGAAGGTTTGTAAATTTCCGAACCGGTTTTTTCAACTTCAAATGACTTTTCCAGTTCCTGAAGAAATTCTGCGGCAGAAAGTCCGTTCAAATCGGTTACCACCCTGTTGTAATCAATAATCTGCAGCTGATTATCCGGAAAATGCACCGCCATAAAGTAGTTATACGGTTCATTTCCGGTATGATGCGGGTTTTGCTGTTTCCTTTCCAGTCCGATGCGTGCTGCCGCAGCAGTACGGTGATGCCCGTCGGCAACATAGGTAAACGGTACTTTTTCACTGAACAGTTCTTCAATTCTTATGTTTTTTTCATCGTTGTTTACCGGCCACAAACTGTGCCTGAAACCATCTTCGGCAACAAAGTCATACTCAGGCGGAGTTGATGCGGTTACCTCATTTACAATTGCATCTATTTCAGGAACGGCACGGTATGCAAAAAACACAGGTTCAATGTTTGCATTCAGAAAGCGCGTCAGCTGCATCCGGTCATCCTCCTTGTCGGGCCTTGTAAGCTCATGTTTTTTAATCAGCCCTTTTTGATAATCCTCACACGATGCCGCCCCCACAATTCCGTACTGTGTATGACCGTTCATGGTTTGGGCATATATGTAATATTTTGGGGTTTCATCCTGCACAAGCCATCCTTTTTCCTGAAAGGAGATGAAATTTTCAAGTGCCTTTTTGTAAACGGTTTCAGAATGAATATCCTCAACTCCGGGACATTCAATTTCCGCACGGGTAATTCGCAGCAGCGATTTTTCGTTTCCCCCGGCCATTTTTGCAGCCTCTTCGGAGTTCATAACATCATAGGGAAGAGATGCGAGTAAGGAGGCAATTTCTTTAACGGGCCTCAGCCCCCTGAACGGTTTTACCTTTACCATGTAATATTTTTATTTTGCCGGAATGTGTTTTAATAAACTTTTACAAACACTCCTGCTCTGTTTATATTTTGAAAAAATGCAGGATTTTCACCCTGCATTTTCAGTTACTTGTTTTTTTCAAAATCCTGCATTGTTTCAACGAGCAGCTTCACACTTTCAATTGGCATTGCATTGTAAATTGATGCCCTGAAGCCACCCACCGAGCGATGCCCTTTTATACCCACAATCCTTTTTGAAGTGGCAAAATCAAGAAAATCCTTTTCCAGTTCCACATACTCGGGTGCCATTACAAAAGTTACATTCATGAGCGAACGGTCTTCTTCATTTGTTACGGTTGGCACAAAAAGTTTATTCCGTTCCAGTTCGTTATACAAAACATCGGCTTTTTCAATATTTAATTTTTCAATAGCTTCCACCCCGCCCTTTTCCTTAAGCCACAGCAATGTCTGCAAACATCCGTAAACAGGAAGTGTTGCAGGCGTATTGAACATTGAGTCGGCAGCTATATGTACTTTATAATCGAGAATAGTCGGTATCGGACGGCCTGTTTTACCAAGGGCATCATCCTTAACAATAACAAGGGTGGCTCCAGATGGCCCCAAATTTTTTTGTGCACCTGCATAAATCAGGTTATATTTTGAAACATCAACCGGACGGCTGAAAATGTCGGACGACATGTCGCCAATCAGCGGAACCGCCACATCGGGCTCAGCACGAAACTGTGTTCCAAAAATTGTATTGTTTGTAGTAATATGAAGATAATCAGCATCGGCAGGCACTTCATAATCCTTTGGTATATAATTGAAATTTGTATCTTTTGAAGAAGCCGCTTCAATCACTTCTCCAAAATGTACGGCCTCTTTCATTGCTTTTGAAGCCCATACGCCGGTATTGAGATATGCCGATTTGGTTGCCATAAGATTGTAGGGGGCCATCAGAAACTGCAGGCTGGCTCCTCCCTGAAGAAATAGTACCGAATATCCGGCGGGAACATTTAAAAGCTCCTTTACCAGCTCACGCGCCTGTTCCATTACTGCAATAAATTCCTTGCTGCGGTGCGAAACTTCCAAGACAGAAAGACCTGTGCCTGCAAAATTCATAACAGCCTCTGCACTGTTTTCCTTTGTGAATTCGGGCAAAATTGAGGGACCTGCATAAAAATTGTGTTTCTTCATTATTAGTTTTTTAAGTAAATTAATAAAATCATTTTTTTTATCCGGACAGTGAAGTTCATTCCCCGGAAATTATTCAGTTAAAAGTTGTTTCATCTGTTGTTATTCAATTTCGCATAAATACAATCTGCAAAAGCAAAAAAATTGTTCTGATTGATTATACGTTTTTCAAACATTTTTATTCCGTGCATAAGCGCAAATTTATTCGATTCCTGATAAGAATACTACAATTTTATAATAAAAATCTGAACTGAAACTATTTTTTAAAATTCAAATAAACGGCAATTTTACAATTTCAGCCGGAATATTCTTGTTTCTGATTTTTACAAACAGCTTTGTTCCAAAAGCATCATGCCCGGCTGCAACATACCCCAGCCCGATTCCCCTGTTCAAAACCGGCGACATGGTTCC
>CAZXTX010000045.1:4702-13067 GCA_964643695.1 uncultured Mariniphaga sp.
CCCAGGCCTGCCGGCTGAATGTCAAATTCGGCACCTGCTTCAAAAACAGTGTTCCACAGTTTTACGACATCCTCATTTTTGCAGTAGAGTTCAAATCCGCCGGCACCTGTATAGCCGGTTGCCGAAATTATAACATCATCAATTCCGGCAATTTTTCCGGTTAAAAAGTTATATGATTTTATCTCCTTCAGATTAACATCTGTCAGTTTTTGCAGGGTATCAAGTGCTTTTGGCCCCTGCACCGCAAGCAGGCTGATCCGGTCAGTCACATTTTCGGTTTCAGCCCCAAATTCATTCTGAATATTAATCCACTCCCAATCCTTGCGGGTATTGGATGCATTTACCACCAGCAAAAATTTTTCGGGGTTAAAACAATATATGAGCAAATCATCAACAATACCGCCCCTGCCGTTAGGGAAACAGGTATATTGCGCCTGTCCGGGCTTTAAAGTATAAGGATTATTAGACGAAACTTTATTCAGCAATTCTATTGCTTTCGGGCCTTTAATCCAAAACTCGCCCATATGGGAAACATCAAACACCCCAACCGAGTTTCTAACAGCCATATGTTCATAATTTATTCCGCTGTACTCCACCGGCATTTCATATCCGGCAAAATCAACCATTTTAGCTCCAATTTCTTTATGAACACTATTTAAAACCGTTTGCTTCATAATAGTTAAATATTTAATATTCAGAATATTATACAGAAAAAGTATGAATTTACGCTTTTACACCCTGCCTGAATAAATTAAACTTGAAAAATAAGAAAATTTAAACAAAATAAGTACATTTTCTAAAAATTGAACTTTATCATTTAAAAAAATAGTATTTTATAAAAAAATAATTATAAATTGCACGAAATTTTCTAATAAAAAGTGATGGACGACTTTACATGCATTAATTTAGATTATTTGAACGATGTTTCTGGTAATGATGCAACTTTCAAGTCTGAGCTGATTAAAATCTTTTTAGACCAGATTCCGGAATTTATTAGAAATTTCTATTCTTTTTACAAGAATAAAGATTTTGATAATCTTGCAAAAGAAGCTCACACGGCAAAGTCATCGGTTTTAATTTTCAACATGGAAGCTACCGGTAAAGATTTAAAAAAGATACAGTATCTTGCCGGTAACGAACATAAAGACAAAATTTTTCCACTGATTCTGCAGGTTGAAAATGATTTAAAAATTGCTTCCGGCGAACTGCGCAGCTATCTGTCCAAACTTAATACAGGGGCCAAGCTTAAAATTGCCTGATTAACGGTTATCCTCGTGAAGGCCGCACTCTTTTCCGGTATTTTGCTCCCACCACCAGCGTCCGGCACGAAAATCCTCACCCGGCCTGATTGCCCTTGTACAGGGTTCGCAGCCGATACTTACAAACCCCCTGTCATGAAGCACATTATACGGAACATTATTTTCCCGCACATATTTTTTAACATCGTCAAGGCTCCATTCCAGCAGCGGATTATACTTGATGATTTTATTTCCCTCATCCCACTCAAACTCATGCAGGCTGCTTCTTACTGCCGACTGTGATGCACGCAAACCGGTTATCCATATTTCATACCCTGCAAGAGCACGCTTTAAAGGAATCACCTTGCGGATATAGCAACACTCCTTCCGGTTTTCAACCGATTCGTAAAAACTGAATGGCCCTTTTTCATCAAGCATTTTTTCCACTTTGTCAGCCGGAGGAAAATATGTTTTTATCGGTTTGCCGTAACGTTCGCGCGTACTTCTGAAAACCTTGTAGGTTTCTTCAAACATCCGGCCCGTATCAATGGTGGCAACATCTGCCTCAATATCATTCCTGAAAATAATATCTGTAATAACCTGATCTTCGTATCCAAAGCTTGTGGTAAAAACAACTTTGCCGGAATAATTCCCGGCCAGATAAGTTAACTTTTCCAGAATTGTTTTTCCTTTAAGATTTATATTTAACTGTTCTACTGTTGTTTTTCCGTCCATTTTATTTATTCATTTTTTATGTAATACAAATATAAACAATTGGAAACTAAATTTTTCAAAAATAATCTTCCAACAGCGGTCTTGACAATCAATCTTTAACTCCTGCTCCATTTTTATGAAAAAATATCAAGCATCCGTTATCCTGCTTCTGATACTTTCCTCTCAGTTTTCAGTGCAATCCTGTCAATTATCATGGCTATTGCTCCGTCGCCCGTAACATTGCAGGCAGTTCCAAAGCTGTCAACCGCAATATAGAGAGTAATCATCAGGCCAACCATCTGCTCGTTAAAGCCAAGCGAACCCTGAATAACCGCCACTGCCGCCATAATTGCCCCGCCGGGAACACCGGGTGCGGCTATCATAACAATACCAAGCATGAAAATAAAACCTGTAAAAGTGAGAAAATCCACCGGCATACCGTAAAAAAGCAAAATTGCCATTGAAAAACCGACTATTTTCATTGTGCTTCCGGCAAGGTGAATAGTTGCACACAAAGGCACAGCAAACGAAGCTATACTGGGATTTATTTTATTGTTGAGAGTACACTGAAGAGTTACCGGAATTGTAGCTGCCGATGAGGCGGTTCCCAGTGCAGTTGCATAGGCAGGCAGCATTTTTTGCAGCGACCTGAAGGGATTTCTTCGCGAAATAATGCCGGCAATGATAAACTGAATCAACAGCAGTAAAATATGCAAAACAAAAATTACCATAATTACCTTCAAAAACAGCATTATAACCGAATAAACCTGCCCTGAAATGGAAATAATGAGAAACATTCCGAAAATATACAACGGTAAAAACGGGATAATTACCGAACTGATAATCAGGGTTACAATATCACGAAAATCGAAAAAAGCTTTTTGAAGCGTATCTCCTTTTATTAATGTTATGCCAAGCCCAATGCTGAACGACAGTATGAGTGCAGACATAACATCCATCAGCGGCGGCATTGAAATAGTGAAAAATGGTTTTATACCGTCTTCATCAATACCCTGTAACATTCCGGTGCTTATGCCCTCTGTTAAAATTTTGGGAAACACCGCCTGACACGAGAAAAAGGTAAAAAAGCCCGAAAAAAGTGTGGAAATATAGGCTATAAGGGCGGTTAGAACTAAAAGTTTACCCGCACCTTTTCCAAGTTCGCCAATTGCCGGAGTAATCAGCCCCACAATAATAAGCGGAATTATAAATGTTAAGAAGTTACCGAACAGGCTGTTAAACGTTGCAAAAATTTGTGCAAACCACTCAGGAACAAACTGTCCGAGAACAATTCCCAGAATAATTGCAATTACAACCCTTGCCAGCAAAGGTATTTTTGAAAGTTTCATTTTTTGAAAATTTTCGTAAATGTAACCAATTCAGGTTATTTTATGATACACGTGATTAAAAATCAAAAAGATCGTCTAATCTTCTGCGGTCTTTTTTTGTAGGGCGTCCGGCTCCCCTGTCACGCGAAATCCAGTTCATATTCTTTTGCATTTCCAAAATTTCCAGATCTTCGGCAGGTGTAATATCCTCCACAAAATTATCTGTCAGCTTTGCTGCCATTCGTTTTTCAGCCAAAGCAAGCACTTTGTAACTGTAGGTAACCGGTGTTTTTTTTACTTTAATTATATCGCCGGGATTTATTGTACGAGAGGGTTTTACGGGTATATTGCCAATAAGAATTCTGCCTTTCTGACAAGCTTCAGATGCCTGACTGCGGGTTTTGAATATCCGGACTGCCCATAGCCATTTATCAATTCTTACACTGTCAGACATGTTAACTCTTTTTATTGAAGAAGTTCATGGTTCTTTCAACTCCGATGGTTCCAAAATTCTGAATTATTTCAATACAAACATCAATTTTTTCGTCCAGTTGCTTCTCCTCTTCCGGTGCCCATTCACTAAGCACATAATCAACCTGATGTCCGGGATGAAAATTGTCACCTATTCCAAAACGCAGCCGGGCATAATCATTTGTTCCCAAAACCTCTGAAATATTTCTTAAGCCGTTGTGCCCGCCATGATTGCCTTTTGCTTTAATTCGAAGTGTGCCGAACGGCAATGCCAGGTCATCAGTCAGAACAAGAAGGTTTTCAACGGGTATTTTTTCTTTTTTCAGCCAGTAATCAACCGCTCTGCCGCTCAGATTTACATAAATGGCCGGTTTGAGAAGTATAAAGGTTCTGCCTTTGAATTTGTATTCTCCTACAAAACCGTAGCGCTTGTCACTAAAAACAATATTGGACACCCCGGCAAGAGTGTCCAATATCTGAAATCCTATATTATGACGTGTATTCTTATATTCCCGGCCTATATTACCAAGCCCTGCAATCAAATATTTCACATCATTGTTTTTTTTACTCTTCAGCAGTTTCGGCAGCTTCAGGAGAAGCTTCTTCACCTTCGTCTGCTGCTCCTTCTTCTTCCTCTTCATCGGAGAGACTCATTCCGGCCATGGCTACCCTTGTAGATATAACACCAACAATTGGATTTGATTTTTTATCAAGAAATTCAAGGTTTTCGCGCTGGAGCTGTCCTACCTTTATATTGTCGCCAATACCTAATTTTGTAATATCAATTTCAATAAAATCAGGTAAATTTTCAGCAAGTGCCTTTACCCTTAACTTACGCAGGCTTACTTTTAATCTTCCGCCTGCTCTGGTTCCCTTTGCCATACCGGTAAGTTTCACCGGAATATTAATTTTTACCGGCCTGTCTGCCTCAACTTTCAAAAAATCAATATGAAGCATCTCTTCATCCACAGGATGCCACTGTATATCCTGAATCATGGCTTTAATAATTTCGCCGTCAATTTCCAGATCAACAAGATAGACATTCGGGGTATAAACAAATGACCTGAGTTCACTAAAAGCAATTGTTACATGAATTACCTCATCACCTCCGTAGATAACTCCCGGAACCAATCCATTTTCACGAAGTTTTTTTGTCTCTTTTTTTCCAAGGCCTTCTCTTTTCTGCCCTTTAATTTTTAATGATTTCATTTTTAAAATTTTTGTTAATAATTATGGTACTCAGTCCTTCCCGTTATAATCCGGGACAAACAGCATGCATAATTAAAAGGAAATAAACCTGATTCATATGTAACCGGGTATTCATGTTCCCCTTAAATGCTCATGCTTTTCGGAAAAAGCGGTGCAAAGATACAAATTAACGGTAATAGAGCGAACTTATCGACTGATTTTTATATACTCTTCTTATTGCCTCACCAAGTGCATTGGCAATTGAGATATATTTTACTTTATCGCTTCCGGTTTTAGGTGGCAGTGAATCGGTAAAATACACTTCTTCGAGAGCAGAGTTTTCAATCCGTTCAATTGCAGGCCCTGATAAAACTCCATGAGCTGCAAAAGCGCGTACTGACCTTGCGCCCTCCTTTTTCATCAGGTTTGCTGCTTTTGAAATTGTTCCGCCGGTATCAATCATATCATCAACAATTATAACATCCCTGTCACGCACATCGCCGATAACCGTCATAGTATTCACCTCATTTGCCTTTGCCCTGCTTTTATGGCAGATAACCATTTCGGTTTTTAACATTTTTGCATAAGTGTTGGCTCGTTTGGTTCCCCCCACATCGGGTGATGCAATTACAACATTTTCAAGGCCCATTTTACTGATAAACGGGATAAACAATGCCGAAGCGTAAAGATGATCTACCGGCACATTGAAAAAACCCTGAATCTGATCTGCATGCAAATCCATGGTTATCATCCGGTTAATTCCGGCTGCCGACAGCAAATCTGCCATAAGTTTTGCACCAATGGAAACTCTCGGTTTATCTTTTCTGTCCTGACGTGCATATCCGAAATAAGGAATAACAGCCACTACATGTGAAGCACTTGCTCTTTTGGCCGCATCCACCAGCAACAGCAGCTCCAGAAGATTTTCTGCCGGCGGCTGTGTTGACTGCACAATAAACACATGCGAACCGCGTATGGTTTCTTCATAACACGGCTCAAATTCCCCATCTGAAAAAACCGGACAGGATGTTAAACCCAAATCAACATCAAGGCTGTCACATATTTTTTCTGTAAGATGTTTGGTTTCTCTTCCTGTGAAAATTTTAAAGGGATTACTTTTATTACACATCTGGTATTTTGTTTTAATTTTAGAAATAGTACAAAGTTAATCTATTCACTCTCTTTTTTAGTAAAATTCAATGATAAATAATAAAACGTACCGATATGCTTATACCGAAGCGTTGATTTTCTTAATATACCCCAGAATTTCATCACGCCCCGAGCCATTTACTGCAGAACTTACAAACCAGGGAGGCATGCTTTCCCAGGCTTTGAGCATTTCTGCTTTATAAGAATCAATGTTAAGCTGTAATTCATCATCCCTGAGTTTATCCGATTTGGTAAAAATTATGGCAAAAGGTATCCCGCTTATTCCAAGCCATTCCATAAACTCAAGGTCTATTTCCTGCGGCTGATGTCTGGAATCAACAAGTACAAACAAATTATACAGATTTTCACGTTTTAAAATATAATCACGTATAAACTTTTCCCATTTTTCGCGTTCTGTTTTTGCAATTTTTGCGTAGCCGTAACCCGGCAAATCAACCAGATACCACTCTTCATTTATGATAAAATGGTTGATTAAACGTGTTTTTCCCGGTTTCACGGAGATTTTTGCAAGAGATTTACGGTTTGTCAGCATATTAATCAGCGAAGATTTTCCCACATTTGATCTGCCAATAAATGCATATTCAGGCTTATCAGGCTTCGGGCACTTTGCTGCATCGGTATTACTTACAACAAAACGGGCTTGTTTTATTTTCATTTTTAAATTTTTCAAAATTACCTGATATAAACCTCAAGGGTTTTTACCCCTGACGACAGCGGTTTCATAGTAAAAGATTCAAGACAAGCCGGAATCAGTACTGTTTCCCCTTTTTCCACAATCACCTCACCGTCCTCGTATATAATACTGTATCTTCCTTCAATATTCATATAAACCACAAATGAATCAATCAGATTGAAATCTTTTGTCTGAGCCTCTGAAAAATGAAGCAGGTTTGTTGTAAAATAATCACAACTCACAATTTCAACCGGTTTGTTCAACTCGGCAGAATAATCTGTTTTATAATTTTCCTTCCATGTAAAATCGATAGCATCTAATGCAAGGTCGTTATGCAGCTCGCGTAAATTTCCGTTTGCATCTTTGCGGTTATAATCAAAAATGCGGTAGGTAACATCTGAAGTTTCCTGAATTTCTGCCAGTACAACTCCCTTTCCGATAGCATGCACACGGCCGGCGGGAATGAAGAAAACATCTCCCGCATTTGCTTTGTCATAATGAAGAATTTCGCTGAGCCTGTTGTTTTCAAGATAGTCAAGATATTCACTTTTTGTCAGCTGACGGTTAAAGCCTGAATTAATCAAAGCATCCATTTCAGCATGAATTACATACCACATTTCGGTTTTTCCCCATGCATTATGTCTTTCTTTTGACATTTCGTCATTTGGATGTACCTGAACCGACAAATCATCATTTGCATCAATAAACTTAAACAGCAACGGAAATTCATTGCCAAACTTTTCATAAACCTTGTCGCCCACCAAATCACCCATGTAAATCTCAATCAGTTCAGCAATGTTATTGCCTGCCAAAAAGCCATTGCCCACCTTGGAAATATTATCCTCAACCGCCGATATTTCCCAGCTTTCGCCACAATTTGACAAATGAAAATAATCTTTTCCCAGAAGTGATTTCATTTTATTGCCGCCCCATATCTTTTCATGAAACAGCGGTTTAAATTTTAAAGGATACAATCCGGACATAATATTTTTTTTAGTTACAGATTCTATAAATCTATTTTCAAAGTTGGGCAAAATTATTTTAAACTTTTAATTTTTGTCAATAATATAATCTTTGTTTCAACAATTAACGGGTTTGTTCATGTTATGCCGTAATTATAAAAGACTTTTGACATGCGCAGGAAGAGGAAGAATTATTAAACGGTTATCAGGTGGGTATTGATGGATATTAGGTTGATACTTGTGGATATTAGATTGTTATTAAGTGGATATTTGTTGTTTAGCGTAATCACATCTTCCTTTTGGGATTTGGTTTAATTCTTCTTGATTTAATCGCTCTGGCAAATCAATATTGCCGGGACTCTGCTCCTTTGTTTTAACTACAAATAGAAATGATGAAGTTTATATGCCTTTTACAGGCCAAGGCAAAGTGAAGATTGATATCTGTTATTAAGAAAAAGTCTTAATTTTTTTAGTTCTATATACTCTGAATCTGCTTTAATGTTATACTTACGGTTTATTATATTCAAATATATATTTGAACAAAACATTCAAAATCAACAATAAATATTACTTTTATTCATTGACTTCAGCAGTTTATGTTCTATTTGATTTTTCCACCGG
>CAZXTX010000046.1:0-13018 GCA_964643695.1 uncultured Mariniphaga sp.
GATTGTAAATTTACAAAACAGTTTGGACTATTTTGTAAATACAATTCGTATAAAAGGGGGATTTAGGGGGATTGTTTGTCACTAATTCTTTTTCAAAATGAAATCCGTATCAGGAAAGATTGCTTCACTCACTGTGTTCGTTCGCAATGACTTGGCTTAATGAGTGTTGCCCGGCTGTACGGCAGATTTGAAATTAAAAACTGTCAGTATGTGGACAGCCTTATAGTCATCCTTAATTGTCGTCACTGCGAGGAGCGAAGCGACGTGGCAGTCTTGATGTTCTCAACCACAAAATCTGCATCCGGCGAAAGGTGCGGATGGAACATTCCGGTCTTGAATCCCCCTTGTTTTCCCCCTTTGGAATTCATCAGCTGTTTTTCATGTCAACATAGCATCCAAAGGGGGACAGGTTCTGAACAACCACTTTATTTCGTCAAAGGTTCGTCCCCCTTTAATTACAATAGATGATTCGGAGGGTTTTTTCAATATTAAAGGGGATACAGGGGGATTGTGAATTTGATTTTCAATCAGCAAAAGCATTTTTTTCGCAACTTCCGTTATTAAATCCCCCTTTGGAATTCATCAGCTGTTTTTCATGGCAGCACAGCATCCAAAGAGGAACAAGTTCTGAACAACTACTTTTGTTTCGTCCTCCTTTAATTGTAAAAGATGATTCGGAGTACTTTTTTCAGTATTAAAGGGGGATATAGGGGGATTGTTTGTCACTAATTCTTTTTCAAAATGAAATCCGTATCAGGAAAGATTGCTTCACTCACTACGTTCGTTCGCAATGACTTGGCTTAATGAGTGTTGCCCGGCTGTCCGACAGATTTGAAATTAAAAATTGTCAGTATGTGGACAGCCTTATCATCATTGTCAGATGTTGTCTCAGCAAGGAGTAAAGCGAAGCGAAACGAAACTACGAAATGGCCTGTACCGGCAGAAAAGCTGATAGTCTTGTATCTCCTTGTCTTGATACTCTTAATCTCTCCCCTATACAAAATATTCATAAATACAACATTGTGCAAAAATCAAACAGCCAGATTAAATTTTTATTGATACTTTTGGATTTTATGAATTTTTGGGACGGTTTGAAGATTTGCTTAAAAGTCAGAAAGAGTATTATACGAATAGTTTTGTTGTGTTAATATGCTTAAAGTAAGAGGTATATATAAAATTAACTTGTAATAAATAGTTATGACATTATCAAATATTTAGTTTTTGAAAAATCACGGATGAAATTTAAAGTTTTGAAATAGAAAAGTTGTTGATGAATTTTGAATGATAAAAAAATTTTCTAAAACATATAAAAAAATAAAAAGCAGCAAAGATGGTCGTGTTTTAGTTGCTAATTTTGGCTATTTATCGTTACTTCAGATTGCAAGTTATGTCTTTCCATTAATTACTATACCATATTTAGCCCGCGTAATTGGAGTTGACAGTTTTGGGAAAATAGCTTTTGCTTCTGCAGTTATAGTTTGGTTTAATACTGTGGCTGATTGGGGATTTAACTATACTGCAACACGCGATGTTGCTAAAAACAGGGATAATGTGGATAAAGTTTCAGAAATCTTCTCTAATGTCCTCTGGGCACGGTTACTATTAATGTTATTGTCATTTGTTTTGTTACTTATAGCTATCTGGTTTATACCACAATTTAGAGAAAATAAGTTAATTCTTTTGATAACTTTTCTCTCCATTCCAGGAAATATTTTGTTCCCCGATTGGTTTTTTCAAGCTTTGGAACGAATGAAATACATTACAATATTCAATCTTATCTCTAAGTTATTGTTTACATTACTAATATTTGTATTTATCAAAGAAAAATCAGACTTTATACTTCAACCGCTGTTTATGACACTTGGTTTTACTTTTTCGGGCGTAATAGCCATGTACTTTATATTAGTACGTTGGAAAGTAAAATTAAAGCAGCCAAATTTCCCTGTAATAATTGAAACTATAAAAAGTAGTACCGATGTTTTTATAAATAACATAATGCCAAATTTTTATAATAGTTTTTCAATTATTTTACTTGGTTTTTGGGGAGGCCCTATTGCCAACGGCTTATTAGATGCAAGCAGGAAATTCACAACGGTAACCCACCAATTTGTGAATATTATATCAAGAACTTTTTTCCCCTTCCTTTCCAGAAAGATAGATAAACATACAGTTTTTGCACAAATCTATTTAACTGTAGCTGCATTTCTGTCTCTTTTTCTCTTTCTCTTTGCACCATTATTGATAAAGCTATTTTTCACGCCTGAGTTTTATAACTCTATTCATATATTAAGAATAACATCTGTATCAATTTTCCTAATTGCCCTCAGCAAAGTTTATGGCTCTAACTATATGATTATTGAAGGATATGAGAGGCAACTCAGAAATATAACAATCAGAAGTTCACTTATAGGATTCTGCATTTCATTTCCTTTGATTTATTTTTTTGAGTTTATTGGAGCAGCCATCACAATAACATTAACACAAGCAATACTTGGACTTTGTATTGCAAATAAAGCGTTGAGTATTAAACGAGATATAACAGACAATGAAGCAAATTATTAGGGGCCATCTTAAATCACTCAAATAAGAATGCCATTACTATAATCGCATTAAAGCATTTGATGAAAAATATAGAAATGTAGAGAAGGTCTTTTTTGACAAAATACCTGATAATAAAAGAAATATAAAAAGATGATTGACATTTATTTTATAAATAGTATTGAATTAAATGATTTAATTAGTAATTAAAATGAGGAAACAAATAAAAAAGTATGCTGAACAACTTTTTAACCACCTTTATCATAAAGGTCATAAAAGGATTGCTTTAAATATTTTACAAAAAATAGAAAAAGAAAAAGGTAAAACCAATCCTTTATTTTTAAAAAAGGCAGATGAATATGCTCGAGAAATTTTCGGATGGAAAGGTTATTCTCCTTGGTTATATGTTTATAGTGCTATTGCTGAGGAGTTTAAAGAAGGATGGATACCTGATAATTATTATGGTAAAATTGTAGTTCCAAAACTTAAAGGTGAATACGGTAAAATAGCTGATAAAAGAGCCTTAACAAGACAAATTCTACAATCAGATACTTTTCCAGATTTATTTTACTTTGTCAATGGATTATGGTTTGACACTAACTATAATATAGTTACCAAAGACAAAGTTGAAAAAATATTAAAAATTGAGGGAGGTGGGATTTTTAAATCTGATACTTCGGTGCAGGGTAAAGGAGTTAAAATGATATCACAATCTCAATTTAATATGGTGGATATTCAAAACATGGGCAATGGTGTGTTACAAAAATTTATAAGACAGCATGATTTTTACAATAAGATTATTGATCAATCTGTAGCAACTCTGAGACTTACTACAGCCATTGATAACGAAGGTATTATTAACTTGGTAGCAGCTTATTTAAGAGTTGGTTCTAACAATGATAAAATTGTAAAATCTGCATCTCACATTAGAATACCTGTAAACTTGAATAATGGTGAGCTTGACAGAATGGGTTACACCACCGACTGGAAAACAATTGACAAACACCCATATACTGGATTTGTCTTTCAAGGGAAAACTGTTCCTCTATACAATCAGTGCGTAAAGATTATCAAAGATCTTCATAAAAAACTACCTTACGTAAGAATAATTGGTTGGGATCTTATTGTGAACAATAATAATGAAGTTAAATTAATGGAATGGAATGGTTCTCATAATGACATAAAATTTTCAGAAGCTACGCAAGGACCTATATTTAAAGGAATGGGATTAGAAGAACTTTGGAAAAAATAAATTAATTTGAATATGAAAATAGCCATTCACCATCGGCCAGGCAGTTTTTCCGATCTATGGATTGAATATTGTGAAAAAGAGTATATCTCATATAAGTTGGTTGATTGTTATAGAACAGATATAGTTCAGCAAATTAGAGATTGTGATGCATTATTATGGCATCATAATAGTCAATCAAATTTTAAAGATTCTATTTCTGCAAAACGAATTTTATTTGCTTTGGAGCAAGCTGGTATTAATGTGTTTCCCGATTTTAATTCGGGTTGGCATTTTGATGATAAAGTTGGTCAAAAATATTTATTAGAAGCTATTGGAGCACCTTTAGTTGCTTCTTATATTTTTTATGATAAAGATGAAGCAATGAATTGGATTGAAACTACAACTTTCCCAAAAGTTTTTAAACTGGCAGGAGGTTCAGGTTCTAAAAATGTATTACTAATAAAAAGTAAGAAGAAATGTAAAAAATTAATAAAAATAGCATTTGGTAAAGGTTTTAATCAAAAAAATATAAAAAATCAAATATCAGATGATATATTAAGGTTTAAAAAATTTAAAAATCCAATTGATATTTTAAAAGCAATTGCTAGACCTTTTATTAAATCAGATTTTGCGAAGAAACAAAAAAAAGAAAAAGGTTATCTATATATGCAGGATTTTATTCCTAATAATAAATATGATATACGTGTTGTTATAGTTAATGGTAAAGCCGCAGCTGAAAAAAGATTTGTTAGAAAAAATGATTTTAGAGCTTCTGGAAGTGGTGATTTTGATTATAAAGGAGTTAATAAAGATGTTATATCATTAGCTTTTAAAATTGCTCAAAAACTTCGAATGAAATCAATAGCTTTTGATTTTATTTTTGATAAAAACAATCAACCACTTATTGTTGAAATGAGTTATGTTTTTGGAACAGCAGGTATAAGAATGGCTCCCGGTTATTGGGATTCTGATTTAAAGTGGTATGAAAAAGAATTTAAACCACAAGAATTTATAATAAAAGAATTATTGGAAGAGATAAAAAATAGAAAAAACGATGTAACTAATTGATAAGTATTTAATGAAAAGTTTACAGCCTATATCGTCATTTAAATATATTTCGCGAAAAGCTATATATCTTTATTTGGCTTCTCTAATAATTGTCAGTATAATTTTTTCTAAAAATGTAATGCCGCCTGTATGGTGGGGCTTTGGAATAATTTCAGTTTTTAGCTTCTTTTATTTTAGCAATCTGTTTATTGAAAAATGGAGCAAATTTACTCCGCAAGTTTATAAGAAAAAGCTTTTTTTTACTGCATTTATTATTCGATTGTGCTGGGTGATTTTTAGTTTCATTTTTT
This sequence comes from uncultured Mariniphaga sp., assembly GCA_964643695.1. GTDB lineage: Bacteria > Bacteroidota > Bacteroidia > Bacteroidales > Prolixibacteraceae > Mariniphaga. The sequence continues at coordinate 5,128 of CAZXTX010000046.1, forward strand.
TTATAAAAATGTCAGGTTCACCATTTGAGTTTAGTGCTGATGACTCTTTGTTTTATCACAATGCGGGTTTATATGGCAGTAATTTAATTTCAAAAGGAGAGTTTGATGTTTTAAAGAAGCTTAAATTATATTTTGGACGTAATTTGCAATTTGCTGATAGCGGTTATCCTATTTATTTAAGTTTTGTTTACTTTTTAACGGACGATTCAATTTTCTTGGTTCGTTTGATAAAAGTTTTTTTAAGCTCTGTTACAATAATGCTTGTATATAAATTGTCTGTGAGAAATTTTGATGAAAAAACTGCACGAACCGCGGCAATATTTGCTATGCTAATGCCAAACTTAATTTATTATACAGGGTTACATTTAAAAGAGACAGAAATGATTTTTCTTACTGTATTATTTATAGAACGTACTGATAAAATTATTAGAGATAAAAAACTTTCTATTTTTAATTTTTTAATCTCTTTAGCTCTTGCCGGTTCTCTTTTTTATTTTCGTACTGTATTGGGTGCTATAGCATTGTTATCCTTTTTAACAACACTTTTATTTTCATCTGTAAAAACATTAAGAGGAGGAGGAGGCAAAAGAATTTTTATTTTTAGCTTTATTTTATTAATGTTAATTTATTTTATGGGCGGCTCAATAGCAACTGAAGTAGAACAGGTTTGGGAAGGTAGAGTTGATAATCAGGCAAAATCAATGCAATGGCGTGCAGAAAGAGAAGGTGGTAATAAGTTTGCAAAGCATGCTTCAGGTGCAGTTTTTGCTCCAATTATTGCTATAATTCCTTTTCCTACAATAGTGGAAACACCCGGTCAGGAAAATCAAAAAATGCTTAATGGTGGCAACTATGTTAAAAACATTTTAGCATTCTTTTTTATGCTCTCAGTTCTATTTTTATTTATAAATAGGAAATGGCGCAATAATGTTTTGATTTTATCTTTTACAATTGGTTATTTATTAACATTAGCATTAAGTGGTTTTGCTCATTCTGAGCGTTTTCACATAGTGGCATTACCATTCTTGATTATTATTGCTGCATTTAGTATTAATTTGATGAATGGGAAGCTGAAAAAATACTATCTGTTATATTTATTTTTTCTTTTTATTGCAATAATAGGCTGGAGTTGGTTTAAGCTTGCAGGGAGGGGAATGGTTTAATAGAAAGTTGATGTTTACTTTCTTTGTATATTAATAATTTTTAAACATTTGATTAAGATAAATATGAAAGTTCTTTTTGTTTCCAGTGGTAATTCCGGCGATATTGGCGTTGTGGTGAAAAAGCAGGCCGAATCGTTAATTAATCAGAGTATTGACATTGATTTTTATCTGATTAAAGGGAAAGGTATTTCAGGATATTTAAAGAATATAAAAGCTATTCGCAAGATATACAAAACTAACCATTACAATATTATTCATGCTCATTATAGTTTAAGTGCATTTGCTGCTACTCTGACAGGGGCTAAACCGTTGGTGGTTTCATTAATGGGCAGTGATGGACAAAAGAGCGGTTGGCAAAAATGGCTGATTAAAAAATATTCGGCTAAACGCTGGAAAACAACTATTGCTAAATCACCCGATTTAGTAAAAAAGACAGGAATTAAGCAATTTAAAATCATTCCCAATGGTGTGGATTTAGATTCTTTTTATCCTGCTTCAAAGCAAGAGGCTAAACAAAAGCTTGGTTTAGAGACAAATATCCGTTATCTCTTTTTTGCAGCTAATCCTAAGCGTTATGAGAAAAATTTTGTTTTGGCTCAAACTGCTTTTGAAAGTCTAAATTTAAAAAACAGTGAACTTTTATCTATGACAGATATACCTCATAACGAAGTATTTTTGTGGATGAATGCAGCCGATGTAATATTGTTAACCAGTTTATGGGAAGGCAGCCCAAATGTAATAAAGGAAGCAATGGCGTGTAATTGCCCGGTTGTGGCAACTGATGTAGGCGATATAAAATTGATGTTTGGTAACGAACCGGGGCACTTCCTTACGGATTTTAATCCTGAAAACGTGGCTAAAAAGATACAAAAGGCACTTGAGTTTTCAGAAAAACATAGCAAAACAAACGGCAGAAAACGAATTGTGGAACTGGGTTTGGATTCAGAAACCATTGCCGGCAGAATTGTAAATATTTATAAAGAAGTGATTAAAAAATAGAAAAGAGTGCTCCCCTAGTTTTTAGGAAAAGGGAGAGAACATATAGTTTTTTTAATATGTGAATTCAGCAAATAAATGGATAAAAAGATATGTCTTCTGACTAATGATGTTGAAACTACATCAATTTGGCATAACTCTTTGCGTGATGATACTGGAAAAAGAGTTTTGGAGGAAGGTATGCCTCTGCTTCTTGAACTTTATGCACAGTTTAATATAAAATCCACCTTTTTTTTTACAGGCTATATTGCAAGTCTATATCCGGGAGTAGTAAAAATGATCCTGCCTTATGGACACGAAATTGCAAGTCATGGTATGTCTCATATCAGGAAAAATGGTTTTGATGTTATGCCTTTTGAAAAGCAAAAAAAACATTTGTCGGAATCTAAAAAAATACTTGAAGATTTGTCGGGTCAGGAAGTAGTCTCATTTAGGGCACCGGCATTAAGGGTAAATAACTTAACAGTTAAAGCACTTGAAGAAACCGGATATTCTGTTGACAGTAGTGTGGCATCTCAGAGGTTTGATATGTTTATGTCATTTGGAGGTTTGAAAAAGTTAAACTGGCTTACTGCGCCCAGACTGCCATACAGAGCATCTTCCAAATCATTGTTTAAAAAAGGGAATAGCGCAATTGTAGAAGTGCCATTAAGTGCAACTTTATTACCATACATTGGCACCACATTAAGGATTTTTCCAACAATAAGCATTCTTCAAAGAAAACTACTTGCTTTTGAATCATCAGTAAGAGGTAAACCGATAGTGTTTGATGTGCATCCTAATGAATATATTGATGAAAGCCATGAAGAAAGAGAATTTCAAAGAAGAGCTAAAAACCGGATTGCAGGTTTTGTGCAGGATACAATAAGGTCAAGATTAAAAGTTAAAAATCTTGGTTTGTCCGGTTTGGAACTTTATAAACGTGAGATAGATTGTTTTAAAAAAGATGGTTTTGAGTTTATGACAGTTAAGGATTATGTACAACAAATAAATATATGATGAGAATATATATTATTACAATGGATGATCCAATTCAAACTAATAGGTTTATAAAAGATATTATTGATGCTAAAAAAAGTCAGATAGTTGGTTTAGCAATCCCTAAAGGTAACCGGCTTACTTTAACAAAGAATAAATCAAAGTTGGTTTATGTTTTTTCCTTATTATTAATAATGGGGCCATGGCATTTTTTAAAAAATGGAATTGTAACTTTAACACACAAGTTTAAAAAAAAGCTATATGGTTATGGCTTATGTAAAAATCCCACCATTAAAGGTTATGCAGAAACATTAAATATACCTGTTCAGATAATTAACACTCCTAATAATAAGAGCTTTAGAGATTATCTTAAATCGTTAAATATTGATATAATCATAAATCAAAGTCAAAATATTCTTAAAAAAGAACTTTTGAAAATTCCTAAAATTGGTGTTTTAAACAGACATAATGCATTATTACCCAGAAACAGGGGCAGGTTAACGCCATTTTGGGTTTTAAAAAATAGAGAAAAAGAAACCGGTGTCAGTATTCATTTTGTTGAAGAATCTTTAGATTCCGGTGAAATTATTATACAAAAAAAATATACTGTAAATAAAAAAGACACTTTTAACAGTCTTGTTAAAAAAAATTATGAAATTGCTTCTAAAGCTATGATAGAGGCAATTGAGTTTTTGGAAAAAGGACAAAAAACTTTTATACCGAATGACGATTCCCTGGCTACTTATAACTCAACTCCAAGTTTCAGGGAAGCTTTGGATTACAGAATTTTAAAAATATTTTCAAAATGAAAAAAATTGCATTTTACCTTGCACATCCGGCTCACTTTCATTTGTTTAAAAATGTAATTGAACAACTTAAAGAAAAAAACAAGGTATATGTTGTATATAACCATAAAGATGTTTTAGAGGATTTGATTAATAATTCTACATTTAAAGATTTAGCAATCAAAATAAAAACTAACAAAAAAATAAATAATAAATTTTCTCTTCTTATACAATTTGTTTTAAAAAACATTGGTGCTTTTATAACTTTTTTAAAGATTAAACCTCAAATAGTTTTAGGTACTCCTATTTTAATATCATTAGTTGGAAGATTCCTGCCTTATAAAAGTGTTATAGTAAATGAAGATGATTTTGATATTGTAAAAAGAACTGCTGATTTTGGTTATCCTTATGCTAACCATATTCTTTGTCCTTCTGTTTGCAGAACTACAAATTTTGATTTCAAATCTATAAAATATAATGGTTATCATGAATTAGCATATTTACATCCTAATAATTTTAAACCTTCAAAAGACATTGCATTAAAGTATGTTAATGCTAATGAGATTTTTTTTATTATAAGATTTGCAAAATTAGTTGCACACCATGATGTTAATGTTAGCGGTTTAAATATTGAAGTTTCAAAAAAGATTATTGAATTATTATTGCCTTTTGGAGAAGTATTTATTACCAGTGAAGTACAATTACATAAAGATTTGGAAAAATATAGAATTAATATTAATCCGATAGATATTCATCATGTAATGGCTTATGCACAGTTGTTTATTGGAGATAGTCAGACAATGGCAGCCGAATCTGGTGTTATGGGGGTTCCGTTTATCAGGTTTAATGATTTTGTAGGCAGAATTGGATATTTGGATGAACTTGAAAATAAATATAAATTGGGTTATGGCATTAAAACAAACGAAACCGACAAACTCATAAAAACTGTTGAAGAACTTTTGTCTATGCCCAACCGCAACGAGATATTTCAAAAAAGAAGAGAGGCTATGCTTAATGATAAAATTGATTATGCAACTTTTCTTACCTGGTTTGTTGAAAACTATCCTGAAAGTGCAAAAATAATGAAGGAAAACCCTGATTATCAGTATAGATTTAAATAAATATTTTTTAGTTATTAAAAATTGTTGTTATTTCACCTGCAAATTAGTTTTACCATGCTTTTTCAATGATATAATCTGTTTTTAAATGTATGTTATGTATTTTAATAGTCATATTTCTAAACATCATAATTTAACCAAATTGTTAATCAATTTGATTAGTGATTTTTTTAATTTAAATAAATCTCTGTTACCGGATCAGTTGGATAAATCTTTGGTTAAATTAATAAGTCAATTTAAAACAACTAATTATTATTTGGTTGAGTACCCGTACGTTGACAAGTTGTTTCGTGACAGTTATTATTTATATTATTCATCAAAATATGGCAGTTATAACAGAAACTGTATTAAGGTTTCAATTTTTAGAGAAAATGTAGATTTTGAAGATTTTAGGAAAAAAGATTCTATTGAGAAACTACAGTCATTGTATTATGGTTTTTTTGTTATCAGACCAACCGATCCATATTTCTTAGGAAGAAATCATATTCACCCAAAAGCTTTTAAAATTGATAATTTTGATTTTTGTTTTGTAAATGTTAATTCAACAGTTAATCTGATAAAACTTGAAGTTTCAGCTTTTCCGCATGCCTCTCAGGATAGAGAAACCCATAGTTGTGCCGAAACAACAGTATGGGCAATAATGGAATATTTTGCCACAAAATACCCGGAATATAAAACTGTAAAACCCTCTCTGATTCATAGCTTGTTACGTCAAATGGCATATGAGAGGCAAATCCCTTCGAATGGCCTGTCTGTAAATCAAATTTCTTTTGCACTGAAAGAGTTGGGATTTGGTTGTAAAGTATATGGTAAAAAGGCTTATGGTGCAGAATTTGAAATTTTTCTGGATATGTATATTAATGGCGGGATTCCGGTAATTGCAGGAATGGATGATTTTGATGAAGATGAGGGGAATAAAATTGGCCATGCAGTTATTATTATTGGTAAAAAGCAAAAGCAAGATGAATTTAATAAATTCAAACATTTAAAAACACATCAGCAGAAAACAATATCTTCAAAACAAATTACCCTTTTTGATTTAAATAATACAGATTCGGAATATGTTTTTATTGATGACAATCATCCTCCTTATCAACTTGCAGGTTTAGATAAGCCTGTTGAACATTATTCTGATTTATGGAAGAATGTGAAGTTGAAGCATTTTATTGTTCCCTTGTATTCAAAAATATATCTTGAAGCAGCTGAAGCAAGAAACTTTACAATTGAATTTTTGATTAATAGCCCTTTTCCGTTAGAAACGTGCTCAACCGTATGCCTGAATATTTTTCCTGCATCAAGCCGTACTTTTAAGCATAGCCTCGCCCTTAGCTCTGTTAATAATGATTTAAAAGGATTGATTCTTGAAAGACCAATGCCAAAATTTATATGGGTTGTTGAAATGGGATCAAAAGAGGAAATTAAAGCTGAGAAGCGCAGTGGTTTATTGATTTTAGATGCAACTGAACCAAACATTGACAATAATAAGCCAATTATTATTGGTGCATATCAAAATAATGTTGTATTTTTCAAGGATAAAAAGAAAATATTAACAAAGTTAAGTCTGCCGTTTTCACCTTTTAAAGTATTTTTAAAGAACTTAAAAACAATGCAATGAGAAAATCACCCAGTGTTACTTCAACTCTTATTAATCGGGCAAGTAAAGACGGAAATCTTGAAAAGCTTAATAATAAAGAACATGTTGAAATTATTCGTGAAATGAATAAAAATCTGGAATCAGCCAGAAGAGAATATAAAATTAAAGAAATACAATCTATTGATTCTGCTTCAAAAGCAGTTTTAACAATATAATTTTTTTACCCAATTCCCTTTTGTTTATACAGGAAGATATAATTCAGCGTTTCAAATGCTGCATATTATGTTTGTTTTAGCCGGTTTTGAATCCCCCTTGTTTTCCCCCTTTGGAATTCATCAGTTGTTTTTTATGGCAATACAGCATCCAAAGGGGGACAAGCTCTGAACAATCACTTTCGTTTCATTAGAACCTCGTCCCCCTTTAATTGCAGAAGATGAATCGGAGTGCTTTTCTCAATATTATACCGATTGGAAAAATATAATAGACCAATTATCGCTCTGCTCAATTGTTCTAAATATTTTAACCATCGGCATTAATGATTGTAAATATAATTCGTATAAAAGGGGGATTGTGAACATGATTTTCAAACAACAAAAATATTCAATTTATTTCAGCAGTTTCCGGTATTGAATCCCCCTTATTTTCCCCCTTTGGAATTCATCAGTCGTTTTCATGGTAACACGGTATCCAAAGGGGGACAAATTCTGAACAATCACTTTTGTTTCATTAAAAGCTTGCAACAAAAAAAACTATGGTTCAGTGTTTTTAATGCTATATTATAATTGATGCAAACAATTTACTATTTGTTTTTAATTCTTTTTCAAAATGAAATCCGTATTAGGAAAGATTGCTTCACTCACTACGTTCGTTCGCAATGACTTGGCCTAATGGGTGTTGCCCGGCTGTCCGGCAGATTTAAAATTAAAACTATCAGTATGTGGACAGCCGGATTATCATTTTTAATTGTCGTCACTGCGAGGAGCGAAGCGACGTGGCAGTCTTGATGTTCTCAACCACAAAAGCTATATATGGCAAAGGTGCGGATGGTAACATTCCGGTTTATCGGAAGTACCGAAATATTGTTTCAACTCTTTTTTACTCGCAACTTCCGGTTTTGAATCCCCCTTGTTTTCCCCCTTTGGAATTCATCAACTGTTTTTCATGGCAACACGGCATCCAAAGGGGGACAAGCCCTGAACAATCACTTTCGTTTCATTAGAACCTCGTCCCCCTTTAATTGCAAAAGATGAATCGGAG
>CAZXTX010000047.1:0-8978 GCA_964643695.1 uncultured Mariniphaga sp.
ATGAATCTGACTGGTCTCATCAACAAATCTTTGAATTCCTTTCAGACAAGCCCGGTTTTGTGGGAGAAATTGGTCCTGATGATATTTCGGGTGAAGGAAACTACATCATAACCCTTAAGTCGGCAAAATCAGATACTGTAAAAGCATTACTCTACTTTTTTGATTCCAATTCTTATGCACCGGATAAAACTGTGAGTGATTACGACTGGATAAAATTCGACCAGATTGCCTGGTACAGGGAACAAAGTAAATACTATACGGCAAAGAACGGCGGAGTCCCCTATCCTGCCCTCGCTTTTTTTCATATTCCCCTGCCCGAATATTCGGAAGTAATAGGAAAACCAACCACTATCGGTGAAAGCGATGAAAGAATCTGCTCCCCCGAAGTAAATACCGGAATGTTTACTTCCATGTGGGAAATGAAAGATGTTATGGGAACTTTTGTAGGTCACGATCACAATAATAACTATATCGGAATCTATAACGGAATTGCTTTAGCCTACGGTCAAAGCTCTGGCTATGGTGGCTATGGGGATATGAAAGGTTCCCGAATTATCGAATTGCAGGAAGGCATATATGGTTTTAATACATGGATCAGGACACTGGAAGGAACATCGCTGCATTATAATTTTCCGTTTGGTTACTCTTTCATAACAGATGAAAAACAGGAATTTATGCCTGCCAAAAAAGTTGAAAATCCTAAACAGGGACTTAAATACAAATATTATGAAGGAAATTTTGCAAGTGTTGCTGATTTTTCGTCGTTGCAGCCCAAAAAACAGGGAGAGATAAAAAACTTATCGCTGGACATAGCAGATTCGGACAACTATTTTGGTGTTGAATTCAACGGGCTGATAGAAATACCCGAAACCGGAACATATCGCTTTTTTGCATTCAGCGATGACGGCTCACAGCTGTTTATTGACGGCAAACTGGTAATTGACAATGACGGAAAGCACGGATTAAAAAAAGAAGATACGATACTCGGGCTCGAAAAAGGTTTTCACGAACTTAAGGTATTATACTTTCAGCACACCGGTACCAAAAAAATTGAAATAAGCTATTCCGGACTGAATATTCGGGAAACCCTTATTCCGGATTCATTTTTATATCAGGAGTAAAACATGTAACGGTACAGTTTAATAAACGGACTGATTTTTTAAAATAACAGTTATAACTTACCTCCACTGAATTAAAGCACTGTTATATGCATTTTCCACACGCCACTGAGGTTTGTGGAAATAAATCATACCGTGACCGGGAAGCATAATATCCGGGTCTAACTTTGCGAAACGACGCAGCGATTCGGTATATATTTTTTTATCGAAATCAAAAGAGCCGTCCCAGCCAAAATCGCCGGCCAGCAAAGTACCTATTATGTCACCGCTCACAACAACCTCTTTACCTTCATGCGAAAATGAATATGCGGTACAGCCCATTGAATGTCCGGGATAATGTCCCACTTTAAATTTCACCCCCAGCAATTCAATGATTTCCCCATCTGATACAATTATATCTGTTTCAACAGCATTGAATTTTTTATGATAAAGGTATCCCGCACAGCGTTCGTCGGCAGCAGCCATAGCTTCCGCAGTTTCTTTAATTGCAACAAATTTAACACCTTGTTCCTTCAACAAATATGCACCACCGGCATGGTCAAAATGCGGATGAGTAAACACACAGTATTTTATATCTTCAGAATTTAACCCCCAGTATCTCATATTGTCAAATATCTGTTTCAGGGTATCGCCGCATCCGCAATCAAACAAAATAATACCATTGTCCGTTTTCAAAGCATATGAATTGGCATCGTTCCATAAAGCTCCCTGTAAATCAAAAGTCAACCCCATTAAATCGCCGCCGGTTTGATAAAGATTTTTAAGAATCTGCATAGCTGTATTTTTTAAAAAAGTGATTATACAAAAATGATGAAATTATATTTCTGTACAAACAAAATTAAAAAATTTGAGTATTAATATATTCTTGTGGAATAAAAGACTGATGAAATATGAGAAAAAAAAGTATGCATGAAAAATTCGAACATAGTGAACATTTGTTATCAAACAATTACAACTCTGCCCACAAAACACTGTTGCACAATACTTAATTATCACATACAACATCTGCACATGAAAAATAAGCAAAAAAAAGAATATTATTTTACTTTGAACTTCAACTATTTTAACCCTGATTTTGTATTTTTTTGTCATTTTACAAATGAATAATACACCATTTATTTACAATTAGTCAAAATTCCATGCAAAACGAGTAAAATTTTAGTAGTTTATCGTTTTAGCATTATTGTTATTTGTATATCACAAAATATGATGAGTGATGAATATCAAATTGTTTAATTAATTAATTAATCTATGAAGAGTCGAGTAATGAAAACATTTTTAACAGGAATGTTTATCCTTTTTTCTGCTTATATGTACGCACAGGTACGAATAAGCGGAACAGTTAAGGACAATACGGGTGAACTTTTGCCCGGTGTTTCAATCTTGGTTAAGGGAACAACTCAGGGTACCGTTACAAACATTGACGGTAACTATTCAGTCAGTGTTCCCGAAGGCCGGTCAGTTCTTGTTTTCTCATTTGTAGGAATGGAAACTCAGGAAATTAATATAGGCGGAAGGTCTGTGATTGATGTTACAATGGTTTCATCTTCAATTGGTGTGGATGAGGTTGTTGTAACCGCACTTGGAATTTCGCGCGAGAAAAAATCATTGGGTTATTCTGTTGGTGAAGTAAAAGGTGAAGAAATTCAGCGTGTGGCACAGGACAACCTTTTGAATTCACTTTCAGGAAAAGTTCCCGGAATGACAGTAAATCAGACAGGTATTGCCGGTTCAACCGTTAGTGTTATAATCAGGGGGGCAAATTCCCTTACCACCGACAACCAGCCTCTGTTTGTAATTGACGGAGTTCCGGTATCTAACAAACTGAATAATATCAGAGAAATGGGTGAATCAAATCAGATTGATTACGGTAATTCAATTTCCGACCTCAACTCTGATGACATTGAAGATATCACTATTCTAAAAGGGCCAAGTGCCGCAGCACTTTACGGAACACGTGCCGGAAACGGTGTAATTCTGATTACCACAAAATCGGGTAAGGGTTCGAAAGAACTTGGAGTAAGTGTTAGTTCAAACACCCGTTTTGAAACTGCAACTGAATTGCTGAAATTTCATTACAAATATGCAAATGGTGAAAGAAACCATATGCTTACAGAAACTTCTGCATACTGGGGTGGTCCCACCCTTGATGCAGGTATCATTGCACCGCAGTGGGGGCTTGATGAACCGGCAGAATTAAAATCATATCCAAATAATATGCGCGATTTTTTAAATACCGGTGTTACAACCAACAACAATATTGCGGTATATAATGGAAATGAAAGAGGAAATTTCAGAATTTCATATAACAATATGACATTAAAGGGAATGATTCCCGGACACGACAGATACAATCACAGCCTTAAAACCAATTTAAGCTATAATCTGCTTGAGAATCTGACTTTTACGTCTAATGTTACTTATGCAAATACATTCTCAAATAATATTCCGAGTACCGGAGACCGCCGGAATAATCCTATTGAGGCAATTTACACAGTTCCTCATATTCCGGTATCGAGAATGAAAGATTACTGGATGCCCGGTCAGGAAGGTATTCAGCAAAGAGGTTTGCCGGATTATGACAACCCCTATTTCATTGCACATGAAATGAAAAATGGTTTTTCAAGAGACCGTCTGTACGGAAACATGGCACTGACTTATGAATTAACCAAAGAATTATCAATAACTGCAAGATATTCACTTGACAGATATAATGAAAGGCGTGAAACAAAAATACCTTTTAGTGCATATCGCATGGCCAAAGGTAACTACTCGCTGCAAAACATTCTTTTCCAGGAATCCAATACCGATGTACTTGCCACATTCAAAAAAGGAATTAATGACTGGGATTTCAGCATTTCCGCCGGTGGTAATCTTATGAACAGATATGGAAACGACTCCTTTGTTGGTTCAGGAGGCGACAGAAACAATGGTCTGGTTCTGCCCGGAATTTTCAGGGTAAACAATATTCCCCTCAACAATATTTCTGTAAGCAGCAGTCAGAGTAAAAAGGCAATTTACAGTGCTTATGCACTTGCATCTATCGGTTTTAAAGGCCAGCTATATCTGGATTTAACCGGAAGAAACGACTGGTCAAGTACACTGCCGGAATCCAACAGATCATATTTCTACCCTTCAGCATCACTCAGCTGGCTGGCTCACAACACTTTTAACCTGCCCGAATCGGTTAGTTTGCTGAAACTACGTGCAGGCTGGGCTAAGGTGGGTAACGATACCGATCCTTACAGAATTCAGCAATCACTGTCAACCGGCACATGGAATTCGCTGATTACCGAATCTGTATCGGGAACATTGTTGAATCCCGATTTAAAACCTGAAGAGTCAACCTCTGTAGAAGGCGGAATCGATTTTAACATGTATAATAACAGACTGAGAATGAGTGCCACTGTTTATTCAGCTGATAACGTCAACCAGATATTTTCTGTTCCTCTTCCGCGTTCATCGGGCTACAGCAGCAAGCTTATTAATGCCGGTCTTATCCGCAGTGAAGGCTGGGAGCTTACTCTTGGCGGAACACCTGTAAACACTGCAACCGGTTTGGTTTGGGATATTGATCTTAACTTCTCACAAAACTTTACTACTATTGAAAAGCTTACCGATGATTTGGAATTTATACAGTTATGGGATGATAACGGCGGTGCATACACCTATGTGGGGGATCGTATTGGTGACTTGTACGGCTTCGGAATTGCAACTGTAAAAGACCCCAATTCTCCATATTACAAATGGCCAATTCTTGATTCTGATGGTGAGTGGATAAGACTGAACCAGCAGAAAGACTGGGAGAAAATCGGTAACTTCAATCCCGATCTTATGGTTGGAATGCAGACGATGCTGAAATATAAAAGATGGACCATGAGTGCCAGTCTTGACTGGAGAATTGGTGGTGATTTCATGTCATATACATACCGCTATGGCGAATCCGACTGGAAATCGCAGCGTCAGCTGGATAATTTAATTCCCGGCGGTTCAATGTCAGCTTCAGAACTGGAAGCACTTTTAAAATCAAATCCTGAAAAATATATTATTCCCCGTAACGGAAACTACCCGAGAGTTGGCGGACACACCAAAGAAACCGGCGGAATGCCTTATGACGGCTATTTTGACGGAGCATTCATACCGGGTGTAATTCAGATTGCAGGTGACAACACACCGAACGATTTTAGTGATGACGTATATGTGGAAAACCTTGGCGGTGAAGGAACGGTTATTGGGCCCATAACAGATATGTATCCGTGGAGCTACAATAAAAACATAACATTTGATGCTTCATTCATTAAATTGAGAGAACTCTCATTTGCATATAATATTCCGAATTTTGGGAAAATTAAAAATGCATCAATAGCTCTTTACACCGGAAATCTTATTGTCTGGACGAAGGCGAAAATCGGAATCGATCCTGAACGGGCGTTCCAGCCTAACTCAGGAACACAGGGCAACACTGTCAGCCAGTTTAAACAGGGTTACGAAAGACAAAACGTTATGCCGTGGAGTGCTTCAGGTGGTATCCGGTTGAATTTCAGCTTTTAATTAATATACTTATTTCAATTTTAAAAAGAATACCATGAAAGAATATATAAGAATTACATTAATCATGATTTTGACATTGGGAATAATGTCGTCATGCCAGGATTTGACAGAAATTAACATCAATCCGAACGCCATTGACCCGTCAGAAGGAAATGTCAATCTTTTGCTGCCTTCGGTTTTAGGGCCTGCAGCAAAAAATTATTTAGAGCTTGGATATGAAAACATGGCAGGAGCTGTACAGTTTATACACCGCTCCGGCTGGGCTGGCAAAGTTAATTATTTTGACTGGGACATTACTGAATGGTCAGGTTACTATGATTTACTGCGTACCAATGAATTGATTATTGAAAATGCCGTAAAAGACGGTTTCACATTTCATGAAGGTATAGGCCTTACAATGCGTGCATTCCTGTTTGGCCAGATTGCCGACTACTGGGGCGATGCACCATACCTTAATGCTCTTAAAGCTTATACCGGTGAATTTGAAGAACTCTATCCTGCTTTTGATTCACAGGAAACAATCTATTTAGGCATAATTGAAGATTTAAAAAAGGCTGCCGGCATTTTTGCAACAGGCGACAATACCGGTATTGCTGCAAATTATGACCTGTACTATGGTGGCAATGCCTCAAAATGGGAAAAATTTGCAAACTCTCTTCTGATCAGATACTATGTGAGAATTTCTGCAAAAAACAACAGTTCAAAAGCTGCTGTTGAAGCAATAGTTTCTTCAGGCAAGTATATTTCCAGTTCTTCTGATGATGCAACCATGGATTATACCGGAGGCCCCAGCGATCAGTGGCCTGATATTTATACTGATGAAACATCCTCTACACGTACAATGGCATGTGCCACTATTATCGACCAATTAAATAACACGAATGATCCGCGTTTGGCTGTCTATTTTTCACCGGTTACAATCAGATGGGTTCCGGACAATACTATTTCAGGTTATACTCCACCAACCAGAATGCTTATGGATGGTGTGGAAACTGACATTTATCCCAACTGGATTGATTATCAGGATAAAAGTAGTGTCTTTACAAAACTTTACAATCCTGCTGACATAACTTTTGTTGATACCGAGTATGTTGGTGTGCCTGCCGGAATGAGGGAAACTGACATTCGTGCTTATAACGGCTGCTACAACGGAGCACAGGGACGATTTAACCACCATGTTTCTGCATTGAACCGCATGTTTATGGACGGAAAACCAAAAGCCGGAGACTTACTCAAAGCACGTATTGTTTCAGCAGCAGAAATGCACTTTACCCTTGCCGAAATGGCAATTAAGGGATGGAATGTTGGTGATGCTGAAAATCATTACCGTCAGGGAATTAAAAGTTCACTCGAAACATGGGGTGTTGCTGATGATTTTGATACATTTTATCAGAATGTAGAATTTGACGGCACCGAAAAACAGGTATTAACCCAAAAATGGGTGGCAAGTTTCTGTAACGGTACTGAAGCATGGTTAGACTACAGACGTACAGGTTATCCCGAATTCAGCCTGATAGTTCTGGAAGCCAGGGCACCGGTTCCGGCCCTGAGATTCGGATACGGAGGTGATGAACTGAATAATAATACTGCAAATGCAAATGCAGCTATTGATAAACTTGAAACAACCCAATATTCAGGTACAATAGGAAAAAACAGTGTTTATTCACGCCCATGGGTTATTCAGGGTACCGGAAAACCTTATTGATATTTAATAAAATAATATGATAAAACTAAGGGGAGAATATGGAGTTATGCATATTCTCCCCTTTTTCAATAAATTGTCATGCTAAATAAAAAAATCTGTCTGTTTCTGTTTTTATTCTCTTTTTATTTGGGTTTTTCAGCTGTTTATGCCCAGAAATATAAAGGTGTGGTTTTTATTGACCAAAACGGCAATGGAATATATGATGCAGGTGAACAGACACTGGAAGGTGTTTGTATTTCAAACGGAAAAGATGTGGTTCAAACCGGTGCTGACGGCAAATGGCAGCTTTCAGGCGAAAATCCGAAACATATCTTTATGATTAAACCGTCAGGATATTCCTCTGCCCTGAATCAGGACAATATTCCGCAGTATTACTATCTACAGGAAAACGGTTTCCCTTCAAACAATATAAATTTTCCCCTCTACCCTGCCGAAGAAAAAAATGAATTTTCAGTTCTGTTTTTTGGCGACACTCAGGCACGGGGAATGAAAGAGGTAAATTATATTTTACACGATGTTGTTGAAGAGTGTATGGGAACCGATGCTGCCTTTGGAATTTCACTTGGCGACCATGTTGCTGATGATCCGAATCTGTTTGCCGAAATTAGTCAGGGAATCGGGCAGATTGGTATTCCGTGGTACTATATTTTCGGAAATCATGATTACGACCGCGATGAAAAGTTAAACGAAAAAAGAGATAAGACTTTTCGTAATTTTTTTGGGCCCTCAACTTATGCATTTGAATACGGAAAAGTTTCATTTATAGGATTCAACAATGTGTTTTTTAATGAAACTGGAAAATACAAAGCACATCTAACCGATGAACAGCTTAAATTTATCGAAAATTATATTTTATTTGTTCCCGAAGACAAACTTATTGTGTTAATGATGCATATTCCGGTTTTTAAAATTGATACACAAAACAAACTGTTTGAAATTTTGCAAAACAGAAAATATCTCTTTTCAATTTCGGGTCATGAACATGAGCAAATGAATGTTTTTGCTGAAAATGAAATTATTAACACAGAAAAAGGATGGAAGAAAACAATAAAACATCACCATCTTGTTAACGGTACTGTTTGCGGAAGCTGGTGGTGCGGACTTGATGATGAAACCGGAATTCCGCATGCAACCATGAATGACGGTACGCCAAACGGTTATTCAATAATAACCTTCAGGGGAAACAGATACAAAATACGCTACAAGGCAGCACGTCGGCCGGCAGACTACCAGATGAACATATATCTGCCTGATGAAATTAAACAGAATGAAGCTGATACAACAACATTTTTAGTGAATGTTTTTGCAGGCTCCGAACGTTCGAGGGTGGAAATGACAATCGGAAAAACCGGTATCTGGATACCGATGACAAAAGTGGACACAATAGATCCCGAATGTTTGAGGATGCATGAGCTGAGTCCGGTGCTTGATGAAAAAATTGACGGAGTGCTGCTTGAGGATATTTTTGGTTACAAAATGGATTATCCGAGTATTTCAACTCACATGTGGGAAGGTAAACTTCCGAAAAATCTAAAACCCGGAACATATACATTAACTGTACGTACAACCGATAATCATATGCAAACCTGGACTGATCACAGAAT
>CAZXTX010000047.1:9078-12909 GCA_964643695.1 uncultured Mariniphaga sp.
TATGCAGGTGAATTTCTTTACCCCGGAACTCTTGAAACTGATGCCACTCACAGGCCGTATGCAAAAAAGAATTTTGCCGATTTGATTTCATTTCAGAATCAGTTTGTTTTTCTTGACAATGTTGCTGTTTTCAGCAATGCATGGGCAGGTGAACTTTTCAGTGAGCACAAAATGCCCAAAGCCGGATTATTTGCCGGAAGTGAAGACTTCACATTTCTTGTGGCTGAAGGAAACAACCTGAAACTGATAAAAGACTCAAAGGAACTCTGGAAAGGGAAAGCTCCAGACCGGGTTCTTGAATTAAAATATGTACCATCAACCGAAAAATTCTGGATTTTAACTTCCGAAGAGCTTTTAACTCTAAATAAAAACGACAAAAAAACAGAATCATTTTTTAAGGGTACTGATTTTACATCTTTCGATGTGGTGGCATTCGGTACAAAAATCATTATAGGCACATCAAACGGATATATTGAAATAAATAACCTCTCACAAAAACAAATTGGAGAAATCAGAAGGGAACTGCCTGTTACAGAAATCACCAAAGTAAAAGAAGTAAACGGCAGTGTATGGTTTGGCTCGGAAAACGGTGCTTTTATGCTGTGTGATGACGGAAAATACAGCTATTATCACGGTGACCGCTGGCTTCCGGGTAACAAGATTACAGATATTGCCGAAGGCCCCGATAATTCGGTTCTGATTTTAACAGACAAAGGGCTTGGACAAATCTGCTTTAAAGAGATGACTCTTCATGAAAAAGCTCTGTTTTACGAAAAACAGGTTCGCCTGCGTCACATTCGTCACGGTTTTAACTCTTCATTAAGGGGAATGGAAAAAGGAAATCTGTCAACAGGATATCTCTCCGACTCCGACAATGACGGACTATGGACTACCATGTATCTGGGAAGCCAGGTTTACAGATATGCAGTTACAAAATCTGACGAAGCACTTCAAAACATCATTGAATCACTTGAAGCAATGGAGAGGCTTTATACAGTTAATCCGGTTCCGGGATTCCCGGCACGTTCGTTTTACCGCAGCGGACATATCAGCGTTCTGGGCGGTTCAAAACACTGGCAGCATTCTGCACATCCCGAGTGGGACTGGAAAGCCACTACCAGCAGCGATGAGGCAATCGGTCATGCATTTGTATTTGGTGCAATTGCCGAGCTGGTAGATGTTGAACCGGTAAGAGCCAAAGCAGTAATGCTGTTGGACGGACTGATGCAGCATATAATCGACAACGACCTCTATCTGGTGGATTTTGACGGCAAACCAACACTCTGGGGAAAATGGAATCCGGATTATGTCAACGGTTTTCCCACATCAATTGGTGACCGCAAACTGAACAGTTCAAATATTGTTGCAATGTTTCAGTCAGCTTATCATTTCACAAAAAAAGAAATTTATAAAGAAAAAGCATTCGAGCTGATGCACGATTACGGTTACCTCGAAAACCTTATGCGTCCGATGGAAGAAATAGGCAAAGCACCGGAAGGAGCTGACGACTGGGCAAAAATGTTGTCTTCAGGATGGAACCATTCTGATGACGAAATGTATTACCTCGGATACTGGGGACTTTACCGGTATGCATTTAACGATACTTTGAAGGCTATGTTCAGCGAAAGTATTATTGACCACTGGGAGTTTGAACGTCCTGAAAAAGAAGGTTTGTGGAATATTTTCACTGCCATGGTAAAAGATGAATTTGATTTGGATGAAGCAATATGGTATCTGCAAAAATATCCTCTCGATTTAATCGACTGGAGCGTAAAAAACAATCACAGAAAAGATATTAAACCTGTTCCTGAAAACTTCAGACACCAGACAATTGAGGAGGTGCTGCCACCCGATGAATTGCCCATAAGAAGACACAATGCAAACCGTTTCGGACTGGACGGAGGCAGTGACGGCAGGCAAGAGGAAAGTGCCGGAGATATATGGCTCCTTCCATACTGGCTGGGACGTTATCTCGAAGTTATTAAATAATAAAAAAATGGATTGCTACATAAATTATTTTATAGTTTAGTTTTAAAAAAAGCGCACCGATTTTAATCCGGATGCGCTTCTTGTTTTTAATTTAAAAAATATTAAAATGTACATATCAATAAGCCGGTTTAAGAAAATTTTATTTTATGCTGCCGCAATAGTAATAACCTCAGGATGCGCCCGCCAGTCTCAGGAAACATATAAATCGGTTGAACAGGTAATGGATGAAACCATTTCAAAATTATATGCAAACCTGAATGAAGATAAACTGCAATCAATTGATCAGCAGAAGACACTGTCATTATTTAACGAAAAAGACTTGAAAGTGCTGTCAACACGACATTCGAGTTTTGATGTAAACGTACCGGTAACCGTTTCGGTTATACGCAGCGAAAATCAAAAGATTCTCCCTTTCTGGCTTGAGCCGGCAGGTTTTAAAAAAACCGGACTAAAAATGCGAAATTCAAGCAGTGTTTATGAAGTGTGGCAGAAAAGCTTTGACAAGGGAACTGTCGGACTGGGTATAAACGGTTTTGAAAATTATTCATACCACTATCTGATTTCCGTTGCTCCACAAAACAAAAATGATAAACTGATACTTTCAAATTTTATCCCTGAGAATCAGTATGTAGACACTTTAGATGATGGTGCATTTACCTATCACGACTGGACCGAACTCGTTTTAACAGATGTCCCGGAAGAGATGAAGGGCCAAAAGCTTCTTACATCAGTTCGTGGCCGCGGCAAGGAATCTCACCTGATAGGTGCATTTCGCAAAACTGATTTTCCATCCTCTTCACAACCCGATCAGGTATTGCTAACATGGAGCGATAATCCTGCAAGCAGCATGGATATTCAGTGGCGCACCGGAACTTCGGTTGAAACCGGTCAGGTGATGTTCCGCAAAACAGGAACTGACGATATAAAAACGGTTACGGCAGAAAAATATGAGATGGAAGACCGCGAACTTATGAACGACAGATATATCCATCGTTTTACGGCAAAGCTGAAGAACCTTACTCCGGGAACCGAATATGAGTATCTGATTGCTCCCGAAACCGACTGGTCAAAAGCAGTTGTTTTCTCAACTCCGAAGCAGGACAACAGCTTTTCCTTTGTCTGGTTTGGCGACAACCACCACAGGCCCGAATTTGGCGAACTGCACGAAAAAGCTGAAAACAAACATCCCGAAACTGCTTTTTACATCAGCTCCGGTGATCTGGTTGACTACGGACTTTACCGCAATGAATGGGATAACCTGTTTGAATTTTCAAAAAATGTAATTAATAAAAAACCGTTTATGGCTGTTCCCGGCAATCATGATAACCGGCTGGGACTTGGTTCAAAAATGTTTCGTGACATGTTCAGCTACCCGGCGAACGGCCCCGATGGTGTACCAAAAGAGCAGGCTTACTCATTTACATACAAAAATGCGCTTTTTCTTATGCTGGACCCGACAAACGAAGTGGAAAAACAAACCGAATGGATTGAAAAACAGCTTGCAGCCTCAACAGCCACATGGAAGTTTGCAGTTTTTCACTTTCCGCCATACAACTGGGAAGAACCATATCCCGATATTCAGCAGGAATGGATACCGCTGTTTGACAAATATCATGTTGATATGGTACTAACGGGGCATATGCATTACTACATGCGGTCAAAACCTTTAAATAACGACAAAGCGGTAAATTCCTTTGCTGACGGAACAATCTATGTAATTTCACTGGCAATTGCCGGCAGACAAAAAGATTTGCCGGATGAGCCTTATGCGGAAATAAGAGAACTCAAGTGCTCTTTATATCAGTATTTTAAAATAGATGGTAATAAACTAAAATACAAATC
>CAZXTX010000048.1:0-12890 GCA_964643695.1 uncultured Mariniphaga sp.
TATAAACAGGTTCAAGAGTTTTATTGTCAACAGTCCACCCGTTATTACCAACTCCGTGACGCTCAACAGTTGTACCGGTTATAAAGGAACTCCAGGCTGGGCCGCTGACACTGGGTACAACTGTTCGTGCATGAAGCGTTGAAGCTCCACCTTTCATTAATTTATCAATATTTGGCGTATTTGACATCTCAACACCATGGGCTCCAAGTCCATCAATACCTAAAACCAAAACATGATTAACTTTTCTGAAGTTTTTTTCAGATTCCACACAAGAATTAAATACAAGTGTGATTAAGAATAAAAACAAAATAAATTTTTTCATTCTACAACAAAATTTAAAGATTCAAGATTTAATTTTTATCTTATATTTAATTAAATAACTGTTTAAAATATCCTGTATAATTAATAAAACATTGGTAAAGTTTATATTTTGTGTACACCGTTTAACAAAATTTATTTACTCCAATAATCATTCTGTATTAAATTATTTGTTGAAATAGTATTAAAAGACAATGGCCAAAAACCTGCACCTGCTTCTATATCATTTCCTTTATAAAATGGAATATAATTTTCAATTTTATTAAATCTTAACAAATCAAAGAATCGTTGTCCGGAACCAATTAATATTCTTTGACGTTCTTTCAATAATGCTTCTTCAAAATTTCCATTTGTTAATTCATTATAATTTTCTACAGCACCAACAGAAGCATTTAATAAATATTCTTTGGCTTCATCAATACTGCCAACCTTCCATAAAATCTCAGCCATTAAAAGATCAATCTCTTTCTTTTTATAGATCATTAATACATCGCTCTTATCAATTATAAGATATGCTGAATCAAGTTGAGTATTTAATGAATCAATAACAGAAGGTATATTAAACATTTTTCTTCTTTGGTCATCAGGAGGGTAAATTTTATCTAATCGATTTCTTTCTATACCAATAATATTTGCTGGATACAAATTATTAGATATACTAATCAAATAATCTTTACCTAAAGACAAACCAAAATTTGAAAGACTATCTATACTTTGATTAATAAAACCATTTTTTAAATCTTCAAAAGCTTCTGAAGGATTATCATTCCATAAATGCTGGTAAGCTAATAACATATATGCAGCAGTTTTATTAAATCTTATTTCCGTCAATGAAGTACTTATAATCCCATCATCATTAAGAAGTGTCCATGGTAACAAATTCACTGCATCTTTGGACCATGATATAGTTCTTTTGAGAAAATTATTAATATCAATCTTAGCACCAAAATCTTCCTTTTCAGCAGATAGAATATTGCCCCATATTCGAATCAAATAAAAATAACTAAAAGATTTTATAGCTAAAGCTTCACCCTTAAATAAATTATATTGATATTGAGTCAAAAAATCAGTTTTTGATTTTTCCAACCAGTCTAAAATTAAATTCGCATCACAAATTGCATCATAAAAAAATGACCACTCGGTTAGTTGCTGAATCTCATATAACTTAGAAGTCAAATCTTGTTTTTTAACAAAATCTGAATAATCAGTATTAACAAATAAATCTCCTGCTCTAACATCACCATACATTAACCATGAGTAATTATTCACAAGCCCTCTTCTCAAACTAATGTACATACCTGTAATTGCCTGTTCAACTTTTTTTGCCGAATCATAATATCCTACTGATACAGTCTTGTTATCAACATCTTCAATTGTTAAATAATTATCACAGGATATCATTAATAACAAAATTAAACAAAGACTTAATACTAAATATTTAATACTATTCATTTCTCAAACTTTTTATTTGTATTAAAGATATATTTAAATCAATTTATTTATAAAGTCAAGTTTAGTCCTAATACAAATGATGATGGTAACGCAGCACCTGTATTTTTTAAATCCAGTGCTCTTACATTTAAACGATTCTCATCAGGATTTATACCTGGATATTTTGAAATAGTTAATATATTTTCTGCTCTGAATATAATATTAACATCCTTGACTCCTAATCTTTCAAAATAATTGCCAATATCATATGTGAAAGTTAAATTATTTAACCTTGCAAATGATGTCTTTTCAATAGATGATATACCACTGAATATAAATTTACCACTACCAATGTCATCAACAAAATAATATGGAAGTTCTCCATTTTTTAATGGAAATTGTTCACTATATGTGTCTGCCACATAATTGCTGGAAAATGACTCAGCTAAAATATTCCCTCCAAAGAAGTAAATCCATGACATACCCAATGAAATTTTTTTCCAATAAAAATAATTATTAAGGCCTCCAAATATTTCAGTATTACCTTTTTTAATTATAACTCTTTCTCCATTTTTATATCCAATTAAAGAATTCAGATTATTACCTTCCTTTAATGGCATAAGTATTTTTAAACCTGTTTCTTCAATATTTTCAGGAAGTTTTTTCAACTTTATATTATTAGCAGATAAATTAAAATTTGTCAACCAAGAAAAATTTTCTTCTTGAATCCAACTAACTTTAGTTGTAAAATCAATTCCGCTTATACCCATTTCCATATTTGCTTCATACTCATAATTCAAACCGTTAATGTTTGGCAAAAACCTTTCATATGTTAATTGGCTAAAGGTTTTATTGTGATAACCAATCTGGAAATTAAATATATTGATGAAATGAGTACTAATATCAAAATCAAAATTATTAACATTTGCATTTCTGGCATTTTCAAATGGTAAATATAACTGACGAATTCCCAAAATGTTCCCGGAATAATACTCACCTAAAGCTTCTAACTCACCTCTATACAATTCTGAGTCTAATCTCATTCCAGTTTTACCATACGATGTTTTAACACTTAAGGGTATATTGAAGTTATACGTAAATAAAAATGCCGGATAAAAATTCCATTTTTTACGATAGAGTGAACTTCCATCAGTTCTTGCAATCAAATCAATCAAAATTCTTTCCTGAAAATTCCATTTAAGTTTACCATAAAATGATATAAGTTTTTCCTTATCACGATCCGAAAATGCATTAGTTTGATTAGCATTAAAACCGGTTACAACCTTAACAAAATCAGATCCTCCACTTTCTAAACTTTTCTTACCGTCAACAGATGTATTTACAAAATCTGAATTAAAAAGTTGATGCCCCAATGTCAAATCAACTTTAAATAATTCTGAAAAAAAATGTTCATAATCAAATGCTGAATTAATATTTAAATATTGTCTTTTAGCACCAAAACTTCCGGCAATTACATCACCATTTAAAATATTCGATGGTATATATAAATTTCTCCCCGCTGTTTCATATGATATTCCTGCGAGAGAATGAAACTTAAGTTTAGAAGACAGACGATAATTTAAATTTACTGTTGAAATATATCCGATATTTTCATTTTCATCCATAAAAAAACTCTCATCATAAATCTCTTTTAAGGAAGGATTGTATTGTCCGTTATAGCTTCCTTTTCTATTTAACAATGAAATATTACCATAAAAAATCAAAGTAAACGGATCGGATATATTATATTTAGCATTCAAAAATAAATTTTGGCGACTAAATCCTGAGTTTTTTATTCCACCCTTTGATTTATAATTATTGATACCAAAAAAATAGGATCCAAAATTCCCGCCACCATCAATGAGTAAATTTTGCTCCTGTAAAAGAGTTGGAGATGAATAAACATTTTTTCTTACATCAGTATTATAATTATAAAACTTATCTGTGTTAACATTTAAGCTTGTAACATAATCCATTCCGGTTGATAATTTCGCTCTAACATGCAAAGGACCTTCTTCTCCTTCTTTAATAACTAAATTAATTGCTCCGTTAGGTGCCAAAATACCAAAGCCTGTCAATTGTGAAGCATCTTTATAAATTTCAATTTTTTCAATTTGATCTATACTAAAATTACTCAATGGATTATTTGCGGTGATAGATGAAGAAGATGAAATAATCGGCATACCGTTAATCATAATTAACGGATTAGAGTTCCAGCCCAATTGTTCCATATTTAAACCATACAAATTTATATCTGATTGCAGACCGGATGTTCCAGACCAA
Organism: uncultured Mariniphaga sp.; assembly: GCA_964643695.1. Lineage (GTDB taxonomy): Bacteria > Bacteroidota > Bacteroidia > Bacteroidales > Prolixibacteraceae > Mariniphaga. The sequence continues at coordinate 4,033 of CAZXTX010000048.1, forward strand.
CGTTTTATTTGTAATCCAGCAATTTGTCCGGCTAATACGTTTTCAATTCCACTTGTATTGGTCAAATTTACACTGTCAAGTAAAATAACCTCTTGTGCTTTTGGTTTATTTAGCATAAGCAATATGAAAAAGCAAACTAATCCTATAATTCTAAGTTTCTGAAAAAATATTCTAAATTTTATTATTTCTTTCATGATGTGTTTTTATATATTTTTCAGTTTTTTTATCTTACATTTTTAATTATTGTATTATTAATAAGAGTCAACCTTAACTCTGTTTATTATTAATAAATATTTTTGCTTTTCCCTATTTACGAGTAAGTGTAACCCCAAAATTTCCTTCACCTGTTTCACCTGTCTCAGTATTTTCCCATCCCACATAAAATTTAATTTTTAAAGTTGTAGATGTTATCTCAATTTCAAATTCATCAATAGGTTCAACATTACTTAAAAAAACCTTATTAAAATCATCTCCGGTAATTTCCCATAATCCAGGCTTCTCGCTAAAAATGATAGGTGATTTTTTTGCTAAAAACTTATCAGGATTACCATAATTATCTGTAGTAAATGTTAATCTCATTTCCCCAAATACTTCAGAAGGAACCCCCTCAGGAGTTATAATATTTGTTGGATTTGCCCAGGTTCCACTAAGGCGCCCAATTGTTATTTGTTCTCCTTTCGGAACAATTCTATTTATGGTATCTTCTTTACATGAATAAAGTCCTACAAATAATATAGGAAAATATAAAATAATTAATTTGAATTTCTTTATCATAGTACTTTAATTTATCGAACTTTGAATAGTCTATAGGGTACATTTACTTTTAAAACAGAACCGTCAAGGTTCCAGTTTTGATCGATTTCAACATTTAAAAAATTCATTAAGTTTATAGTTACATCAGTCAGGCTGACCGGATAATACGGATGACGTTCACTTTCAGGCCCAATTAATTCTGCATGATTTTCTTTACCACTATAGTCTCTGATAAATGTTCCGCCTGTCTCGTCCATCTTTAGATATAAAATTAAAGACTCTAAATCAGGATGCTGACTGTTTTCAATATTAGATTGAAACATATATTCTTTAATTGTTTCTTCAGAAAGAACATCTGACCAAATCCGAACTTCATTAAATGATCCATTCCAATTTGGATATCCTCCATCATAAACACCTGTGCCATCCTGTGCCAGATTAATATTGTTATAAACAGAAATCATATTGTCCGATTCTTTATAAGTAACTATTGTACTAGCAATAGAATCTCCATCCTGATAGAGAACACATTCTTTGGTTTTATCAAAAGAAATGGCAATATGATGCCAGTTGCCGTCTTCAATATTTCTAGTTGAGTTTATATCATATCTACTACGTTTATCATTTGCAAAATTAAATTTCCAAGACGCTCCTCTTCGGGCAAGTATAAAACCTGTGTTAGCTCCACTGTCCCAATCTTTATCACCAATAATTACTGGGTCGCTGGAATTAGTTCCAGGTTTAATCCACATTTCAATTGTATATTTATCCATTCCCTGTAACTGAGTGTTTTGAACAGGTATATTAATATAAGAGACTTCACCAACTGAGGACTTTCTAATAGTAATATAATTATCAATATTTTTTATGGGTGCCATGGTTTCTGCCATAAGTTCCTTGGCATCTAACCCTTTGCCATAAAAAATAATCGGCACTTTTATTACTTCCTGTGATATTGTCAAAGATTTTCCGCTTTCAGTTCCTCCGTGAGTTGAAGACATAAATACAGCCCAATCTTCATTTTTATCATCTTCTCTTTTAAATAAAATATTAAGAAATTCTTCTATATAGTTATCTATTTTTTGAACTGCCTTAACATATGATGCCAGACGTAAATGATAACCATAAAAATCACCAACTTCTTTAGGAGAGCTAAATTGTACAAAAACGATATCAAAATCATCCTGTTGTAACTTATCTTTTACGCTACTGAAAACTTCCTCATCTGAATTGAAATCCAACTTAATATCAGCTGAAAAATTCAGATAATCATTTATTTCTTTATTTCTTACAATTGATGCAATTTTAATATTTGGTTTTACAGTCTTTAATCTTTCAACAATTGACAGATATTGATTAAAATTATTATCTTCAAACCTGCCTTCTTGTATAACCCTATGTTTATCAGGAAAAACTCCCGTCATTAATGTTGCCCATCCACTGGCTGAGTTTGCAGGAGTACCAGCAAATCCTTGCATACTATATGATCCTTGAGATACTAACTGATCCATCCCCGGCGTTGATGCATAATCTATTACAGAATGAATAATTCCATCAATACCGATTATAAGTGCCTTTTTTGTTTTTGAATCCTGGGATAACCCTGAATTAAAACTTAACAATAATGCTATTGTAATTAAAATAACAACCTTCATGTTTTTATTTATAAAGTTTTATAACATAACTTCCCGGACGGCCAAGTATAAAATTAAAATTTTCTGTAACATACCTGATTTGCTCTTCGCCATCAATCTCTTCAATTATTTTCCAAGTACAAAAAGTATTTGATTCTTTGACAGGAAAACCAATTTTCCATACTTCACCTTCCTGAGTATCATCAACAAACGTTCCTTTAAAGCCAGACGATCTACTTGTAGTAAAATCAATTCTGTCTCCTGATAAAGCCTCCCCGTCTAAATATCCTTTAAATAAAATTTGATTAGGAGAATCACCTGTTCTTTCAATTGTTGGTTCTTGAGACATACCCCTTGACCAGCTTACAAGTTCAAATTCCTTGAATTCAATAATCATTGCATCTTTAAGTACTGTTTTTCCTGATGTATTGGAAACTTCAATATCAAAATAATATTCACCTTCAGGAATTCTGTTACCTTCCAGTAATTCAATTTTTCCTGTATTTGAATTTAAGGTCATTGCGGCCTTCATTACAGTATCTATTTTAAGTAAAAGTTCATCTTCAGTCTCACTTCCATCAATACCTTTTATATATTCTATAACAGGCATTTCTTCAAAAAAAGCATCAATACTTTTTCCATTAGTTTCCCTAATCTCAACAATTTCAAAATGCAGTGGTAAAGTTGAAGTTGATGCTTGGAAATCTCCAATATTTTGCTGAAGTCCGGTAATTGCAAATTGCTTTCTGTTTTTATACCTTATATCAGGGGCAATACTACCTAATTCGGGGATTTCGGTACAACCAACAACTACAATTATCATAAAAAAACACATTAATCTATATATCATAAATCATAAAATTTTAATCTTTCATTTAATTAAAGCCAAAAATATGTGAACTTGAATCAAGTTTATGAAACACACCGTTTTTTGTAATAATGTCAGCTAAAACAACGCTTACAGATTGAAATCTTTCTGGTTCATTACTTTTATTTAAATTTAATGAGAATACAATATAATGAGCTCCCATATTTACATTGCCTAAGTAATCTTGTTTGACTATATTAAATCTTGCGATCCTTCCACTTAAAGTTTCAGCATATAAATATTTAGTAGTTAAGTCTTGTCTTATAATCTTTTCTGATATAATATAATTTTTTATTATTTCTTTAATTTCAAAAATATCGTTTTCAGATAACAAATTATATGTATTGGGAGTAGGACGTTCCTTTTCATCGGGATATTTAAGCAGAAAATAATTATCGATTGAATAATTTTGTACTGCCATAAAAGTATTGCCCTGCTGGTTAACTTCGGATTCTAAATTACAAATTTTAATCAATTTAGCTATTGAAGAAAAATCATTTTGTTCTTCAATATATTCCAGAGTTGTTCCGTTAAATTGTCCTATATTATTATCAAAGATTCCACCATCATTAAAATAAGAATCATCACATGACCAATTTAAAATAAGGGCTAAGAACAAAATATTAAATAATAATAATCTCATTTGGTTAAGTATATTTATTGATTAAACTGCCAGTAATAAGTTTGAGTCATATTGGGATTGTTAATAAAAGCTTCCTGACTTACAGGCCAAAAACCTGCTCCCTGTATTTCTGCTCCTTCTGTAATAAATTCATTAAATTCATGTAAAATGCCAAGTCTAACTAAATCGAAAACCCGACATGATTCACCTAAAAGTTCTCTTCTGCTTTCCTCCATAACTTCTTCAATTAATATTTCCTGTTCAGTTTTTGTAAAAACAGGTATTCCTGCTCTTTCTTTTATCTTATTTAAATTTTCTAAAGCCTCAGTTGAATTACCAATTCTGGCATCAGCTTCTGCTTTCAGAAGCATAAGACCTGCAAGACGGAAAAGTATAACAGGACAATCCATTTTCGAATAAGTACGATCTTTAACTTTTCTGAATTTTGCAAACATAATTTCACGCTCACCATTTTGCAAAGGATCTTCAAAAATTGGCCTTAATTCATTGGTTGATACTGAAAAATCAATACTCTGAAAAAATTCAGGCACTCTAACATCAGATTTATCTTTTGCATAATCCGGAAATATTTCCGAAATTTTTGATTTAGGTACGCTTACAGACAAATTACCACGATCAGTATATGGATTAGTAAGAAACCATGTCATAACACTTCCATAATAATCTGCAAATTCTCCAAATTCATTATCATAAAATAACTGAAAAATAATTTCATCAGATTCTCCTTTATCGAATAATCTTCTGAATTCAGATACCGGTGCTAAATAGAATTGACCTGATTGAATAATTTCATTTAACTTCAAAGATGCTGCTTCATATTTTTCAAGCCACATTAAAGCGTGAGCCTGCAAGGCAAGAGCAGCACCTTTAGTTCCCCTTGAAGAAGATAATTTTTGACTACCTCCATATTTCCATGGTAAGTCTGCAATACAAGGTTCTAATTCGTTTACCACCATTTCCATTACATCACGTAAAGGCTCTCTCCCTAATGGTTCAACATTTCTACTTTTTAAATTAACAGGAATATCACCCCAAATTCTGGCAGCATAAAAATGAGACATTGCTCTCAAAAATTTTATCTCTGCAAGTAAAATTTTCTTACGATCTCCTGTGAATCCTTCAATCTCAGTAATCTTATCTAAAATTAAATTACATTGTTCAATTACCCTATAAAACAAACGCCAGTTTGAAAGAGGCTCAAGTTGAGATTGACGTATTAAATGATTTTCAATAATTGCCTGCCAGTCACTGTCATCATTTGGTGTAATCCAATCACCGGATCTGTAATCACCCCAAAAATAGTGATCAGCCCAATTCCCATAACGGGTTGTTGCAGGAGTGTCTTCTTTTGTAAGGCCCGCAACTGCACGTCTAAAAATTGCAAATCCGGCTGCGACAGCACCTTCAACATCTGAAGCAGTTATTAGTGCCTGTTCCTCAGTTACTGTATTAAGCGGTAACTCTACCAACCAATCCTTACAGCCTGTTATTATGAATTGAAGCAACAATAAACATAAAATAATATTTTTCAAATTCCTCATATTCAAATTTTTATTCATTTTTTATAATCCTAAAGACAATCCAAATAAAACCATCCTTCTCATAGGATATCCTCCCGAAGCATCAAATCCGTCAACAGACACCAATTCTGCATCAGGTCCACTATATCTTTGAAAGGTAACAATATTATCTAAAGTGCAGTAAATCCTTATTCTATCAAAATAAATTCTGTTTGAGAAGGACTTTGGCAAAGAATATGACAGAGTTGCTGTTTTTATCTTAAAATATGAACCGTCTTCAATATATTCTGAATCATAATTTATAATTTGAGAAGCCTCAATCCAAGGATTTAATGTTGGATATTTAGCATTATCACCACTTTTTTGCCATATTGAATACTTATCAAAATCAGGTAAAGATGATGAACCGGCAAAATCCTTTCCATAACGTAACCTGTTTAAAAGAGTAGTATTTACAATATCCCTTCCAACCACAAATGTTGAAACTACATTTAATGAAAATGATTTATACGAAATGTCATTTGTCCACCCCCCAGTCCATTTTGGGTTGGGGTCACCGGTATAAATACGATCTCTAACATCAATGATATAATCTCCATTTTGATCCTTAAATCTTCTATCCCCTATCTCAAGATTTTTATTTTGTAGTCCTATAAGCTTTTTACCATTAAGTGGATTGATTGGAAATTCATTTTCGGTTTGATAAATACCCTCTGATTCATAAAAGAAAAAACCATTCAACGGTGCGCCAACACGCACTATTGAACCAAAATCCTGACCAGATGTGCTTGTTTTTATAATATCAGCATTACCATCTGGTAATGCAACTACTCTGTTTTTATTATAGGCAAAATTTACACTAATATTCCAATTCAGTTTTTTAGCAATACTAAAATTATTATTAACTGTTGTTTCAATTCCCCTATTTAGTATATCTGCTGCATTTCTGTAAACTTCATTGTAACCGGATGTTGTAGGAAGACTTGTCGTTAATAATAATCCATTTGTCAATTTTTCATATAAATCAATATTTAATTCAAATTTATCATTGAAGAATGACAAATCAACACCCAAATTGGCCATTTTACTTTTTACCCATGTCAGATTCTCATTTTTAAAACCATTAAACCATGTAGGGGTATAACCACCAATTCCACCATAAGTAATTTCCATTAATGAATTATATCTGTCCAATGAACCACCATCCATTAATCCCAACGCCAGGTAATTTTGATCCCATGTCGTTCCTGAAAAACCATAACTCATTCTAATTTTACCTAAACTAAACCAATTAACATCATTAAAAAGATTTTCATTACTAAAATTCCAACCGGCTGAAACAGCAGGAAACCACCCCCATCTGTTGGCCTGTCCAAATTTGGATGACCCATCTGTTCGAATTGAAGCACCCAATATATATTTTTGTTTATAAGTATAATCAGCTCTGCTAAATATTGACAATAAAGTATTGGCACCATAATTACTGGTACCTATATTATTATCCCTTTCCCATTTAACTGTTTTTGTAAATAATGGTGCTGAAGCAACATTATAAACATTTGTAGATTTTGACTCAACTTTTTCAGCACTCTGTCCTAAAAGAAATGAGAGATTATGATTTTTACCAATATCAGGAATAAAATTAAGGGTATTTTGAAAAAGTATATTTCTGTTTTCACCTAATCCGCTACTGTTAGAGCCTTTAAGAGTTCGTCTGGACTGACTGTAAGAGTCACGCATCGATCTGGTATATTCCAGACTAAAACTGATTTTATAATTTAAACTACTTATAATATTCCAGTTTAAATCGGAACTAAATCGTATTCTATCATTTAAACTGGATAAATTGCCCAAACCATAAACTTCAGCTCCTTTTACCAACGGATTATCAGGAAGAGGTAATAATGAAGAAAAATTTGTAGATAACGCATCCGGGTTTTTACTTTGATCAGTCCGTGCTAATGCAAGGGTATTATTTATAATTAAATTATTGCTTAATGCATTAAATGTTGTATTGGTCATTAAACTGTATCTTTTAAATCCGGTATTAAAAAGAATACCTTTATTATCCAAATACCCAAAACTAACACTGTACTGTCCAAAATCACCAGCTCCTCGTATAGAACCGCTGTAATCTTGGGTAACTGAATTATTATAAAGATAATCTTGCCAGTTACTTGAATTATTGTAAAAAGGATTCGTAACATCAGAATACATACTGGGTATTGTTATTCCATACGGAGCATACCTTTCATATAAATATTGCACCTGTTCTCTTTCTTTAATACCTCCCGCCACATCCAGCAATTGTGGAACAAAATTAATTCCTAGTCTGGTATTAAAATCTATCTGAGGTTTTCCACGCTTTCCCTTTTTTGTTGTAATAAGAATAACACCATTTGCAGCTCTTGAACCATAAATTGCAGCAGCATAGGCATCCTTTAATACAACAATATCTTCAATATCACTTGGATTTAAATCAGCAAGAACATTTGTACTGGTTATCGCAAATTCACTACTCATTTTTGAAATAATCGGTACTCCATCAACAACATATAATGGTTCAGATATTGCTGAAGCATCATCTCTGGTTACTGCTGCCAAGCCCCGAATAATAATGTTTGGTGTTGCACCCGGTTCTCCAGAATTGAGCTGTATATTTACCCCGGCTATTCTTCCTTGCAACATAGATTCAAAAGATTCACTAACCTGACTATTAGCAATATCATCCATCTTTATGTCAGAAACCGAGCCTGTCAGATTAGCTCTTTTTTGCGTTCCATAACCAATTACAACTACTTCATCCAGCCTTTGTAAATCAGATATCATTATTATTTTAAAAATTGATTTTCCTGCTACTTGAACCTCTTGTGTCTGATAACCAATGTATGATACTATCAATATTGCATTTTTATCAACATTATCAAGAGTAAAATTCCCATCAATATCTGTAACGGCACCTCTTGTCGTTTCTTTAATTACAATATTCACCCCAATCAGAGGTTCTCCTTCCTGGTCGGTAACATTTCCTTTTACAGAAATTCCTGTTTGCTGCAGATCATTCTTAATTATGATTTCAGTAATTAGCTTTTTATCAAGTTTTAATCTGTCATAATTCTTTTTACTAATATTTTCAATAGTTGATACAAAAAATTTATTTTGTGTCTGGGTTACATTTGCCTGACTTTTTACGGATAATATCCCGAAACAAAATAAAAAAACCAATTTAACTATTTTACGAAAATGAATTTTACATTTGAGGGTAAAAAGGTTGGTTGTTTTAAAGTTCATAAGGTCTAATTTTTTAAACAATTCAAAGATATTTTTTTTAAAAATAAAATCCAAACATTTGTTTGTTATTTTTTTCATTTTTATTTTTTTTAGTTTCTACATTCAACAAATAAATGCAACTTTTAGGTGTGCATAATGAAATAACATTT
>CAZXTX010000049.1:0-12875 GCA_964643695.1 uncultured Mariniphaga sp.
AAATCACAAACCCCAATGAAGTCTCTTATTTGATAATTAGTAATCCGGCACATCATTTTTAACAAAAAACAAACACATGATTTTTTTTTAAAGTAACTTGCGTCAGATTTTAAATATTATTAATGGTAAAAAAGAAAAAGAAAGAACAGAAGAAACTGAAGAATTCATCAGTATTCAATAAAAAAAAGCTCAAAAATGCCATTCTTTCTATAATGTATGAAGAACCGGGCAAGGTTGTTAATTACAAACAAATCTCCTCACATCTTGGAATAAAAACCACCGAAGGCCGAAGATTGGTAAGCCTCTCACTTGAAGAACTGAAAGATGACAATTATCTGGAACAGATTTCGAGAGGGAGTTACCGCCTTAAGGTAAAAACAGGAACGGTAACCGGTTTTGTGGAACTTCAGCCACAGGGTTTTGCACATGTTGTAAGTGAGGGGCTTGACCGGCCGGTTTTAATTTCATCTCATAACCTTAACCATGCAATGGATGGCGACAAAGTGCTGGTTCACCTGTTTGCACGCAGAAAAAAACATATTTATGAAGGTGAGGTTACAGAAATAGTCGAAAGGGCAAAATCAACTTTTGTGGGTACCGTTGAAATGTCGCGCCACTTTGCTTTTTTGATTCCATCGGGTAAAGTAGGTTTCGATATATTTATTGCCAAAGAAAACCTGAATGATGTCAAAAACGGACAGAAGGCAATTGCTGAAATTATTGAATGGCCAAAAAAAGCACGAAGCCCTTTTGGAAAAATTATTGAAGTACTTGGCGATGCAGGTAACAATGAAACAGAAATGCATGCAATTCTTGCAGAGTTTGAACTGCCTCACAAATATCCTGAAAAAATAGAAAAAGCTGCCGAAAAAATATCAGTTGAGGTTCCTGATGAAGAGTATAAAAAACGGCGGGATTTCCGTAAAGTGCCAACTTTTACAATTGACCCCGACAATGCAAAGGATTTCGATGATGCACTTTCCTTCCGCAAACTCGAAAACGGAAACTGGGAAACCGGAATCCATATTGCCGATGTAACACACTACATATCGCCAAATTCACTTATTGAAACCGAAGCCCGTGACAGAGCCACATCAGTTTATCTGGTTGACAGAGTGGTACCGATGCTTCCCGAACGGATTTCAAATTTTGTCTGCTCCCTACGCCCCGGTGAAGACAAACTCTGCTTTTCAGCAGTTTTTGAAATGAATGATAATGCAGATATCGTAAAACAGTGGTTTGGAGAAACTGTAATCAACTCCGACAGGCGTTTCAGTTATGAAGAAGCGCAGGAGATAATTGAATCGGGTGAAGGTGAGTTTTCCCGGGAAATAACAGGCTTGAACACACTTGCCCAAAAGCTTCGCAGTCGCCGGTTTAACAATGGCTCAATTGATTTTGACAGAATTGAAGTGAAATTTGATATTGATGAAGACGGAAAACCTCTTTCTGTTCATTTCTCCAAATCAACCGATGCAAACCATCTGATTGAGGAATTCATGCTTCTTGCCAATAAAAGAGTGGCGGAGTTAATTGGAAAGCCCGGAAGAGGAAAAAACCCCAAAACATTTGTTTACCGGATTCATGACAAACCCGACCCGGAAAAACTGCAGCTTTTCAATTCGTTTATCAGCCGTTTCGGATATGATATCCAGTTCCACACACCAAAAGCCGTATCTTCTTCAATGAACAAACTTTTAAATCATGTGAAGGGGAAAAATGAGCAAAATTTAGTAGAAACCCTGGCAATCCGCACCATGGCCAAAGCAGTATATTCTACAAGAAATATAGGACATTACGGACTTGCTTTTGAATATTACACTCATTTTACTTCACCAATCCGGCGTTATCCGGATATGATGGCACACCGGCTTTTAAAAAGATATCTTCAGGGAGGCCGCTCTGTAAACACAGAAAAATATGAAGAACTTTGCCGCCATTCATCTGATATGGAAAACCGGGCTGCAGATGCCGAACGTGCTTCAATTAAATATAAACAGGTGGAGTTTATGCAAAACCATATTGGCGAAATTTATCCCGGAGTAATATCGGGCGTTACAGGATGGGGAATATATGTTGAACTGGAAAATAAAATTGAGGGAATGATCCCTATTGCCGAACTGAATGATGACTTTTATATTTTCGATGAAAAAAATTATGCACTGAATGGCCGACATTACAATAAAAAATATCAGCTTGGAGATAAAATAACGGTGCAAATATGGCGAACAAACCTCGAAAAAAAGCAACTCGATTTCAGGCCGGCAAATAATCCGGATTCACAAAAATGAAATTAAGTTAAAAATAATTGATTTTTAAAGGTTGAATTTATTCAAAAATGGCTGTATTTAATAACTGAAAACAAAAATGTATATTAAGCAGAATAAATATTTTATATTTGCTTTAACTTTTAATACTTCAAAAAAGTAATTTAAAATGCAAACCAACATTGAAAGCAGCTCAAAAAGAGATCACAACCGTGAGAATATTCTGAAAATTGCACGCGAAATATTTAGCAAATACGGTTATAAAAAAACCACACTTGATGATATAGCCAACGCAGTCAGAAAAGGGAAAAGCTCACTTTATTATTATTTCGAAAGTAAGGAGGATTTGTTTCAGGCAGTAATAATCAAAGAAGCGGAGATTTTAGCTCATGAACTTGAAATTGTAATTAACCGCAACACCGATCCTGTTGACAAACTTCGTGATTATATTCTGACAAAACTTTCAACGTTTCGCAGTCTGGCAAACTTTTATCATGCTCTGGAAAATGATATTACTGCAATTGAATTTATTGATGAAGTAAAACTCCGCTATGAGCAGGATGAAATAAAAATGATAAAACGAATCCTGATTGAAGGAGTTCGGAAGAATGAATTTGAAATTTATGATTTTAATCTTGTGGCAATTGGAATTACCACAGCAATTAAAGGGCTCGAAATGCCTCTTTCGGCCGGGAACTACGGAAATGTAAACCTTGAAAGAAGTGTGGATATAATCCTGAAAATTCTTTGCTACGGAATAATGAAACGATAAAAAAGATAAAGGCCGGTTCTTAACCGACCTTTTCTCTATCAACCTAAACTAAAACCAAAAACCAAACTTATGTGTGCTGGGTAAGAATTAAACAACCAATTTCAAAAAAAGTTTTTTAAAAGTGATTTTTTATTAAAAAGCCGGTTTTATAATTCTGTTTTTTGTTAAAGTTGCAACACTGTCATTGTAAATTAATCCCATACCAAAATACTGTAAGTGCCTGAAATCATAAACGTTAAATATCAAAACAATTGTCACAAAAATTAATATAACCAAATCTGAAACCGGGTGTTTTTCTAACCCTTTTTAAAAATTATTAAAAAAAAGGGAAATGAATTCTGACTGTACTGTGAATTACAGAATGTTTTTGATAAATTAGCCCTATTATTTACAATCAATTTTAAACTCAAAAAAAAATATCATGATTTTGAAAAACAAACCGGGTATTGACCGCCGTAATTTTATTACAAAAACGGCTTTTGGAACCCTTGGTGCTGCAGGATTACTGACTTCATGTTCAGGGCCTTCACAAAAAAAAGATTTAATTAAGCTTCCGGTACTTTTAGACAAAGCACCCGATGGCAAAGTTATTAAAGCCGGCCTTATCGGATGCGGCGGGCGTGGCACAGGAGCAGCAATTAATTTTTTAGAAGCTGGTCCAAATTTACAAATCACCGCGTTAGGTGATGTTTTTCAGGATAAAATTGATAACTGCAGGGCAAAACTCAAAGAAGAACGTAACGTTGAAATTGCTGATGAGAACTGTTTTATCGGTTTCGACAGCTACGAAAAAGTAATTGACTCAGGCGTGGACGTGGTACTTCTTTGTACCCCGCCCCATTTCAGGCCTGCACATGTTGAAGCAGCAGTAAATGCACGGAAACATATTTTTATGGAAAAACCAATAGCAGTCGATCCGGTTGGAGCACGTTCCGTTATGGCATCAGCCAAAAAAGCCGAAGCTGCCGGTCTGAGCATGATAAGCGGTACCATCCGCAGGGTTCAGAAGGATTATATGGAAACCTGGCGTCGTGTTGCAAATGGTGAAATCGGTGAAATTACCGGTGCAAATATTATTCGTAACGGCGGGGCATTATGGTACAGAAGCCGTCAGCCCGGATGGAGCGATATGGAATACATGCTGCGAAACTGGGTAAATTTCACATGGCTGTCAGGCGATCATATTACCGAGCAGTTTATTCATGAAATTGATGTTATGAACTGGTTTGTTGATAAGATTCCGGTTCGTGCTGTTGGATGGGGAGGACGCCAGAGAAGAGTTACCGGCGACCAGTTTGACTTTTTCAGTATTGAATACGAGTATGAAAATGGTTTGAGAACCCATTGTGCCGCCAGACAAATAAACGGATGCACCAACAAAAAGGTGGAACAAATTAACGGAACACAGGGATATGCCGATGCTGCCGGGAAAATATTCGACCTGAAAGGTAATGTAATATGGGAATACCCGCATCCTGACAAAGACGATACAACTTCCGAATGGCATGTAACAAATCCGTTTGTACAGGAACATATAAATCTGGTCACCGCCATCCGTACAGGAAAACCGGTCAGCGATGCCGTTGCACAGGTTAATTCAACCCTTATTACAATAATGGGGAGAATTTCTGCTTATACAGGTAAAGATGTTACATGGGAGGAAATGATGAATTCTGACCTTTATCTGGGTCCGAAAACTTATTCTTTAGGGCCTGTACCGGAAATAAAAGAGGAAATTCCGATAGCCGGTGTTCCTGCATAAGCCATAAAGTGGTTTCTTTCTAAAAGAAGATTTATAATAAGCTTTCATGAATAAAAATTATTCATGAAAGCTTATTAATGAAGTTTCACAGGAACTTTATTAATTACAATTTAAAAAATATAACCAAATGAAACATTTCATGCTGCCGCTATTTTTTATTTTATTTCTGTCTGCATTAAAAATTAATGCTCAGGAGCCACTGATAACTTTTGGAGAAGAAATCCAGTGGTACGACATTAATACAGAAAACAGTACAAACTCAAAACCGATTAACTGGTTTCAGGTAAATACCGACCCGGAAACATGGCGTATCGAAAATGACATATTAATAAGTACAGGACTTCCCATAGGTGTTATCCGCAGTGAAAAAGAGTATGAAAATTTCATTATGCACATTGAATGGAAACACATGGAGGCAGGTGGAAATTCGGGTACTTTTGTATGGAGCAGTGCCGTTCCCGGTGATAGCAGACTACCCGATGGTGTGGAGGTGCAAATGCTGGAATTAGACTGGGTGAATCAAAATATCCGGGATGGCGTAAAACCACCCATTGCCTACGTTCACGGAGAACTGTTTGGTGTTGGCGGCGTGGAAGTCATTCCCGATAATCCACGCGGCAAACGAAGCAAATCTGTTGAAAACCGTTGCAAGGGCAAAGGCGAATGGAATACTTATGATGTGGTTTGCGTTGACGGTACAATCAAACTTTCGGTAAACGGTAAGTTTGTTAACGGAATAAGCAAAGCTTCACAAAAAAAAGGATTTATTTGTCTTGAAGCAGAAGGAGCCGAAATTCATTTCAGAAATCTGAGAATTGTAGAATTACCATAGTTAAGAAGGTTATATCAAGATGATTAATATATAAAAGCTCATGACAGTTTTTGAATTTTAAAGTTCATTTTCTGTCATGAGTTTTTATATCAATCGGTTCGGGATGAACGGTTGATACAAAACCATAGTTATCCATTATAATTTTTTCAACTTTTGTGCAAATTTCATGAACTTCACTTAATGGCATTTTCGGATTTAACTTTATATGGCAGCTAAGTTCGGTATGCCTGCCATAATTGTGAATATGAATATGGTGCAGGTGCAGTGGCTCGTCAAACTCTTTTTGTGTAGTTTTCTGAATGGAATATAAAAGTTCCCGGGATGGACTTTCTCCTAAAAGATGCTTCATTTCGGGTGCCAGAATCTTGTAACTTGCAAGCCCGATCATCATGGCAACAATAATACTTAATGCCGCATCAGTCCACCAGATTGAATTACCAAAAGATATTCCTGCAAGAATAATTACTGATGAAAGTGCATCTGAGCGATGATGCCAGCCATCAGCTTTCAAAACAGGAGATTTGGTTTTTTTTGCAGCCTTGAATGCATATTGTGCCATTGCTTCTTTTGAAAAAATTGAAATGATTGTGACAATCCAGGCAACAGGCCCAAAAACAGTTTGTTTATGTGAAATAAATTTATTTACAGCTCCTAATATAAATTCAAATGCGATTATGGCAAGAAGAACACCGATAATTATTGCGGCAATCTGTTCAGCTCTGCCATGCCCGAAGGGGTGATCATCATCAGCCGGTTTACGTGAAATTTTGCCGCCAATAAGAACAATTACCGAAGAGGCGGAATCGGTTAGAGTGTGCCAGGCATCAGCTATAAGGGCAAGAGAACCGGTTACTATACCTGCCCAGTATTTTAATATAAAAAGTGCAAAATTAGCTATTATCGAAATCCAGCCTTCACGGTTTATATATTTTTTTATTTCCGGCATTGCAAATAAACTAACGTAATGTCAAAAATAGTAATTACGCGGGGTTCAGCTAACCGTTACAGAAATAATATTTAAAATTTTAAAATTAATAACAGACGTATCTGGTTTTTGAAAAAAATTTCAGAGTTTACAAATCTTCAGTTATTTCATCCTCCGGACAATTTTTTCAATTGCCTTGTTAAAATAGGGTATTTTCTCAAGCTTTCTGAATATGCTTCCCCTGCCCGAGTGAAGAAGAATATTTCGAATATAGATAAATAGTCCGAAACTGTGAGCTGCAAATAAAACAGGGTCTAAACGATAAATTGCATATATAAAAATCATTAGTGAACCAATTGTGCTGATAATCCAGAATCCCAGCGGCAAAAAGGAATCATTGCGTTTTTCTGAATAAATCCACTGATAAATAAACCGGAATGTAAATATTAATTGTCCTGCCGCCCCCCAAATCATCAATGAAAGAGGCACGTTATCATTTTTAAGTATTGAATGAAAATTGTGGGTTTTACCAAAAAGCAACCAGCCGATACATATCAGCGGCACTGTTACAGCCGTTATCCGGACATATTTTTTCATTTCTCCCCATACTCTTTTCAGTTGCAAATTGCGTATATAAATAAGATAAACAATTATCTGACCCAGAATAATGGCAAAATCATTTCGCAGCACTCCGTAAATAAACATAAGAACCGAAGCAGCCAGACTAATTTGCCAGTAAACTGCCGGCGATATTACCTCTCCTTCCTTTTCCGATAAAAACCACTGAGCAATATTACGTGCAAAAAACAGCACCTGTGAGAGAAACCCCAAACCATATATTAAAATATGCTTCATCTGCTTTACATTCGGGAGGCAAATATAGTAATTAAGGAGGCAAGAGCAGGATTAAGACCGCCTGCTTTTCAATTTTTTAAGAGTTTCGCGAGCTGCATTTTGATGTGCTTCCTTTTTTGATGTTCCGCTGCCGGTACCGAATTCTTTATCTCCAACAATAATCCGTGTTATAAACTTTGGCTGTTTGAATTTATCGGTAACCGGTTCTTCATTTGTTTCAAATATAACTTCCTGTTTATTTTTCTGACTCCATTCTATTAACTGGCTTTTAAAATTGGAATCCTTTTGTTCAATTTCAGTAAGATTAACAAACTCCGAGAGAATTCGTTTTGTAATAAAATATTTTGTCGTTTTATAATCGGTATCAAGATATATTGCGCCAATCAGTGCTTCAAGGGCATCGCCGTAAATATGACTTTTATCAATATTGCCAATGGCATTTGAGGTTATAAATACTTTAAGTCCCATATCGTGCATCAGATGTGTCAAAAAATCGCGGTTAACCAGCTTTGACCTTGTTTTTGTTAGGAATCCCTCATCTTGCTGGGGAAACCGGTTATATAAAAATTCGGCAATAACGGCCCCCAGAATTGCATCGCCCAAAAACTCAAGCCGTTCGTTATTTACCAGATTTCCCTGCGAGTCATATACAGAAGATGACTTATGAATAAATGCCAAATCGTACAATTTGAGGTTTGAAGGATAAAACCCCAGCAAGTCTTTTAAAAACAAATAAAACTCTTTTCGTGGAGATGAAAAGAGTTTTATCCGCTGTACAATTCTTCTAAACACAGGATATTAAAATTTTTTAAATACTAAAGTAGCGTTATGCCCTCCAAATCCAAATGTATTGCTGATAGCCACGTTTATTTCCCTACTTTTTGCCACGTTGAAGGTAAAATCGAGCCTGCTGTCAATTTCAGGGTCTTCTGTAAAGTGATTTATTGTAGGGGGAATAACACCATTCCGTATAGCCATGATGGTAGCTAATGCTTCTACGGCTCCGGCTGCTCCAAGCAGATGCCCCGTCATTGATTTTGTACTGCTTATACTAAGTTTGTAGGCATGTTCACCAAAGGTTTTAATAATTGCTTTTGGTTCGGCAATATCACCTAATGGTGTTGATGTTCCGTGCACATTAATATAATCGACATCCTCAAGATTGAGTCCGGCATCTTCAACAGCCCATTTCATAACAAGACTTGCCCCGCGGGCTTCCGGGTCGGGTGCAGTAATATGATAAGCATCAGATGACATTGCACCGCCTGCTACTTCAGCATAAATTTTTGCACCTCTTTTTATTGCACTTTCATATTCTTCAAACACAAATGCTGCTGAGCCTTCACCCAATACAAAACCGTCACGGTCTTTGTCAAAAGGTCTTGATGCGGTTTTGGGATCATCATTTCGGGTGGAAATAGCACGCATTGAATTAAATCCTGCCACACCGGCCGGATTAATTGCAGCTTCTGAGCCACCGGCAATCATAATATCTGCTTTGCCAAGGCGTATTTTGTCAAAAGCCTCAATCATAGCATGTGAAGCCGAAGCACAAGCTGACACGGCAGTGTAATTAGGCCCCCGAAATCCATATTTAATTGCTATCAGACCGCCGGCAATGTTTGCAATCATTTTTGGGATAAAAAACGGCGAAAATCTCGGATTGTCGTCACGGTAACTTTGTGCTTCATTAAAAAAAGTTTCAAGTCCGCCAACTCCTGCACCCCAAATAACACCGGCCCTGTCACAATCAATTTTGTCAAGATCAATACCCGAATCATTTATTGCATCAGTTGCTGTTGCAATTGCATATTGTGTATAAAGGTCATATTTTCTCGCTTCTTTTCTTTCAATGTACTGTTCTACATTGAAGTCCTTAACTTCACAGGCAAAGCGTGTTTTTTGATTAATACTGTCAAACCTGGTAATAGGCGCGGCACCGCTAACCCCTTTTCTGAGATTTTCCCAAAAATCAGAAACAGTATTTCCTAAAGGATTAACGGTGCCTGCACCGGTAATTACTACCCGTTTAAATTCCATAAATGAATTTTTGGATTACTTTTTAATGGCTTCTTCAATGTGCGAAATTGCTTCGCCAACAGTTGATATTTTTTCAGCCTGATCATCCGGAATAGCCAAATCAAATTCTTTTTCAAATTCCATAATCAGTTCAACCGTGTCAAGAGAATCAGCTCCCAAATCATTGGTGAATGATGCTTCGTTGGTTACTTCGCTTTCGTCAACTCCCAATTTATCAACAATAATTGCTTTTACTTTTGATGCAACATCAGACATAATTAAAATTTTTTGTTAATACTAATTTGACTTTTTTAAAAAATCCGATGCAAAGTAATACATTTACAGTTTATAATTCAAAGAAAATATATAAAAAAGATGTTTCAAATTGATTTGTTAAAACGAAAATATTTTTATTCCGAACAAATCAGTCAAATGTTTTAAAGTATTACTTGTTTAAAAATGAGTTTAAATAAAATTGCTGTTTTTGCATCAGGTTCCGGAACAAATGCTGAGAAAATTATCAGATATTTCTCTGATAACAAGGAAATTATTATTGATTCGCTATGGAGCAACAAACCTGATGCTTTCGCTCTTGAACGTGCTGCCCGTTATAATGTAAAAACCTTTACATTTAACCGTGAAGATTTTTATAATACCGGTAAAGTGATTGACAAGCTAAAGGAACGGAATGTTAATTTAATCGTGCTCGCCGGTTTTTTATGGCTGGTGCCCGAAAGCTTAATTGATAATTTTGAGATTATTAATATTCATCCGGCATTGTTACCCAAATATGGAGGGAAAGGTATGTACGGAATGAATGTGCACAGGGCAGTTATCGAAAATAACGAAACTGAAAGCGGAATTACCATACATTTTGTAAACCGCAGATATGATGAAGGTGAAATAATCTTTCAGGCAAAATGTATAGTATCTCCAACTGATACACCTGAAAAACTTGCCAAAAAAATTCACGAACTGGAATATACCCACTATCCGGCAGTAATAGAACAGATTTTACAGAAAAGACCGGATAAAATTACAGATTAATTCATTTTCAAAATGCTTTTGGTTAATATAAATTACAACACTGTCCTTCCTGTTAAATAATGTTAAGAGAATTTTTAACAGTTTTTCTTTAAAGCTATATTTGCCATATGAGCAAAAAAGTATTATTAACATTAATAGTATTAATGGCATTAGTGCTTTCGGGACTGATACTGATTCAGACCAACCTCATCCAAACAGCATCTGACATCCGCCAGGAGCAATTTGATCAGATGGTTAAGGGTGCATTAAAAAGGGTGGTTGATGATTTGGAATTACACGAACAGCGTGTTGCACGCGAAAGTGCTTTTGCAGGAAGGCTGCCCGGTACAGGCAATCCTCAGAATGAAAGTAGTATTTTTCCAAGACAAAGGGCAGGTCAGGTATCCGGAAGTTTTCAGTTTCGTTTTTCTGACGGTAATATGTTAGGAAGCTTTCAGGAAGAATTTCAGATTATAATAAATGATTCTGCACAAATAAATCAGGATAATAATATATTAAATTTTCCAAGCAATGCAAGTTCTTTTGATCAGCTGCATAAGCTGAATCTTGACCTTGAGAGAAGAAGAGAACAGTGGCTTAAAGACACACACTGGATGAACTATAAAATTTTGCTTGAAGGACGTTCCCTGGAAGAAAGAATTGACTCTGTATATCTTACGGAATCAATGAAAACCATTTTTAAAGAATCCGGCTTAAATCTGCCTTATAAATATGCAGTAAAAAGTACAAATCAGGGGGCAGACAGGTTTATCACCGGAAGCAATAATTACAATCCTCCAAAAAAATATGAATATTACAGTCTTCTGTTTCCATACGACTTTGACGGTCAGCAACCTAATTATCTATATGTTTACTTTCCAAAACGTACGGGATTTTTACTCAGAACAACCGGTTTTACAATTATACCTACAGTAATTCTTACCGGATTTCTTATTGCAATTTTTGCCTATACCATTATGGTTATTTTAAGACAAAAAAAATTGTCGCAAATCAAAAATGATTTCATAAACAATATGACCCATGAGCTGAAAACCCCGATATCAACAATTTCATTAGCAAGCCAGATGCTTCAGGATGAAGGCATTGCCAACACACCCAAAACAATCGGACATATTTCTGAAGTAATAAACCAGGAAAGTAAAAGACTTAGCTTTCAGGTTGAAAAGGTTCTGCAAATGGCTGTTTTCAACGAAGGCCGATTAAAACTAAAATTCAAGGAATTTAATATAAATAATACTCTTCAGAATATTTTAAATAATTTTGAATTGAGGGTTAAAAATCAAAACGGAACTTTACAATCTTTCCTGAATGCCGAAGATCCCAACATAAAAGGTGACGAAGTGCACCTGACAAACGTGGTTTTCAACCTTTTGGACAATGCCATGAAATACAGCAAGGATATACCTGAGATAAGCGTCTCAACTGAAAACAAGAATGGTATGATGGTATTGTCGGTTTATGACAAGGGAATTGGAATATCCAAAGAACATCAAGATCATATTTTTGATCGTTTTTTCAGGGTACCAACCGGAAATGTGCATAATGTCAAAGGATTCGGGCTGGGATTAAGTTATGTTAAAAAAATTGTTGATTTGCATAATGGCAAAATAAGTGTGGAGAGTAATATTAATAAAGGTACAAAGTTTAGTATATTAATACCAAATTTAAAAAATAACCATGGAACAAAAAATAAAGTTGCTTTTAGCAGAAGATGACGAGAATCTGGGACTTTTATTAAAAGAATACCTGATGGCAAAAGGGTATGATGCTGATCTTTATCCCGATGGTGAAGCAGCCTACAAAGCTTTTATAAAAGAGCATTATGATATTTGCATTCTTGATATTATGATGCCAAAAAAGGATGGCTTTTCTCTGGCAAAAGATATCAGAGCAATGAATAACGATATTCCGATTATTTTTCTGACTGCCAAAAATCTGAAAGATGACGTTATCGAAGGGTTCAAACTGGGTGCTGATGACTATATTACCAAACCTTTCAGCATGGAAGAGCTTATTTTCAGGATTGAAGCTATTTTACGCAGAACTTCTGGCGAATCGCAACTGATTACAGAGCCTGTTTTCACTCTTGGAAAATTTACATTTGACACCCGCAAACAACTTTTGTCTGATGCTGAAACAACCGTGAAGCTAACCACCAAGGAGGCTGATTTGCTTAATTTGCTGTGTCAAAATGCCAACAAGGTTCTGGAACGCAATTATGCATTAAAATCTATCTGGATAGACGATAATTATTTTAATGCAAGAAGTATGGATGTTTATATTACAAAACTGCGTAAACATTTAAAAGACGAACCTTCAGTTGAAATTATTAATATTCACGGAAAAGGCTACAAACTGATAGTGTAACAGGCAAAATGAAACAAATATTTCTCGTA